>NZ_JAATWC010000001.1:615000-713503 GCF_012979235.1 Dissulfurirhabdus thermomarina | reverse complement strand
AAAGAAGAACACCCGACGGCCCGAAACCTCCTTCCACACCCGACGCCCGAAGGGATCGTAGCCGTAGCGGGCGACCTCCGTCCCGTTCCCGGACATCACCCGGGAAAGCCGACCGGCCGGACCGTAGGCGAAGCGGAGCTCACGACCCGCCGACACCCGGCGCACCGTCCGCCCCGAGGCGTCGTAGGAAAGGCGCAAAAGGGGCGTCTCCAGCAGCCGGTCGTCCGCGTCGTAGACCCAGGCCCCGGCCACGTCCGCAGCCGTCAGCCGGTTGCCCGAGCGGTCGTACGTGTAGGCCTCGCCCGGAAGGACCGGGCCCGTCGCGGAGGAAAGCCGCGCGTTCGGGTCGTAGGTGTAGGCATGGGGGCCCCGCTCCGTCTCGCGGGCCGTCACCAGCCCCGCCGGAGTCCGGCCGTAGGCCTCGCGGAGAAGGAGGTTCCCGCCGGGGTCCCGCACCTCGATGGCCCGGGGCCGGCCCAAGGCATCGTAGGCGAGCTCCCGCGTGGTGCCGCCGGGGTAGACCAGCCCCTCGGGAAGCCCCGCCGCGTAGCCCGTCACCGTGATGCGCCCCGCGCCCGGAAGCTCGATCCCCGAAAGCCGCCCCGCCGCGTCGTAGGCGTAGGAGACCTCCTCCCCGCCCGGGCCGGTGACGGCGGCCGGCCGCCCGTCCGGCCTCCTAGGGCAGCAGCACGGCGGAGGCGCCCGCCGCCGCCACCACCCAGAGCACGTTCACCCCGCGCCGCAGGGCGGCGAAGGCCCCCACCCCGATGAGGACCGCGGCGGGCCGCCAGGGCACCACCAGGCCGAAGCGGAAGGCCACGGCGGCCAGCAGCCCCACGAAGGTGACCAGGACTCCCCGGACCCCCCGCCGGAAGGGGGCCGAGCCCCGGAAGCGGTCGAAGGTGGGAGCGCCGACCAGCACCGCCAGGAAGGAGGGGCCGAAGATCCCCACGGTGGCCGCCGCCGCCCCGGCGACGCCCGCCACCTGGTGCCCAACGAAGGTGGCCGTCACCACGATGGGCCCGGGGGTCACCTGGCCCAGGGCCATCCCGTCCAGGAAGGCCCCGGCGTCGAGCCACCGCCGGGCCTCCACCACCTCGTGGAAGAGGAGGGGCGCGGCGGCGTACCCCCCGCCGAAGGCGAAGAGATCCACCCGGGCCATCACGGCGAAGAGGGCAAAGAGATCGGGCCGGAGCCGGAAGAGGGCGGCGCCGAAGGCCGCGAGCACCCCGGCGGCGGCCGCCGCGGGCCCCAGGGCCCGCCACCCCGCCGGGGGCGGCCCCGGCACCGGGGCGGCGCCCGTGACCTCCCGGTAGAGGACGAGGCCCGCCCCGGCGGCCAGCGCCACGGCGAGGACGGGGCTCCCGCCCGCGGCGAGGAAAAGGGCGGCCGCCGCCGCCAGCCCGGCGTCCCGGGCATCCCGGACGAAGCGGCGGCCGAAGTCCACGGCGGCGTTGGCCACCAGGGCGAGCACCACCACCTTGAGCCCGCCGAAGAGGGCCGCGGCGGCCGTGATCTCCCGCGTCCGGAGGTAGAGCTCGGAGAGCCCGGTCATGAGGCAGACCGCCGGCAGGCCGAAGCCCGCGTAGGCGGCCAGCGCCCCCCGGGCGCCCCCGGCGCGGAGCCCCGCGTAGGCCGCCGCCTGCATGGCCGTGGCCCCGGGGATGGACTGGCAGAGGGCGATCCCCTCCTCGAAGACCGCCGGCGCCACCCACCGCCGCCGGGTGACCGCGAGATCCCGGATGTAGGCCACCATGGCCGGTCCCCCGAAGGCGACGAGGCCCAGGCGCAGGAAGGCCAGGAAGATCTCGGCCGGGGTGGGCCGGCCGGCGGGACCGCCGCGCGCGTCGATTCGCTGCATGGAACCGGTGGACACCGGGACGATTTTGGGGTTACATGCGGGCCGGGCGCCGCCCCCCCCGGCCGGGCGCCCGGACTACCCGGACGAGGACGTCCCCATGCGCAACCTCCAGATATCGCTCCTGCCCAGCCCGCCCGTGGGCACCTTACCCGTGGAGATCGTGGAACGGAAGGGGCTCGGCCACCCCGACACCATCTGCGACGCCCTGGCGGAACGCCTGAGCACCGCCCTCTGCCGCCTGTACCGGGAAGAGTTCGGCGTGGTGCTGCACCACAACGTGGACAAGGGCCTCCTCTTCGCCGGCCGCTCGCGGCCCGCCTTCGGCGGCGGCGAGGTGGACGAACCCATGGAGATCACGCTGGCCGGACGGGCCGTCACCGAGTACAAGGGGAAGAAGCTCCCGGTGGAAGAGCTGGCCGTGGAAGAGGCCCGGGCCTGGTTCCGCGAGCACTTCCACGCCCTGGACCCCGACCGCCACCTCCGGGTGCAGTGCCGGATCCGCCCTGGCTCCCGGGAACTGGTGGAACTCTTCCTGCGCGAGGCCCGGACGGGCGTCGCCCTGGCCAACGACACCTCGTGCGGGGTGGGTTACGCGCCCCTGGACGACCTCGAGACCGTGGTCCTCCAGGTGGAACGCTACCTGAACAGCCCGGACTTCAAGGCGAAACACCCGGCCGCCGGCGAAGACGTCAAGGTGATGGGCGTCCGCCGGGGCGACCGGATCTCCCTCACCGTGGCCTGCGCCTTCGTGGACCGGTTCGTGGAGAACGCCGGCGACTACCTCCAGCAGAAGGAGGAGCTCCAGGCCCTGGTCCAGGTCTACGCGGAGTCGCTCACCGCCCACGCCGTGTCCGTGGAGGTCAACACGGCGGACCACCCCGGCGAAGGCGACCTCTACCTCACGGTGACGGGCACCTCCGGCGAGGCCGGCGACGACGGCCAGGTGGGCCGCGGCAACCGGGCCAACGGCCTCATCACCCCGAACCGGCCCATGGTCATGGAGGCCGCCGCCGGCAAGAACCCCCTCACCCACGTGGGCAAGATCTACAACGTGGCGGCCGGCCGCGTGGCCCGGCGCCTGGTGAAGGAGATCCCGGAGGTCCGAGAGGCCTACTGCTTCATGGTGAGCCGCATCGGCCGCCCGGTGGACGAACCCCAGGTCATGGAGGTGAAGCTCCGGCTGCCGGAGATCGGCCTCCTCGCCGAGGTCATGCCCCGGGCCCGGGAGGTGGTGGAGGGCGAGCTGGCGGGCGCCTGGTCGCTCTGGGAGGCACAGGCGGCGGGGCGGATCGCGGTCTACTGAGCGGCGGGCGGGACGCGATGAACGAGATGAACGAGAAGAGCCCCCCGCCCACCGGTGCCGAGGAGGTGGTCTGGGACCTCTCCCACCTCTACGCCGGCCCCGATGACCCCCGCCTCGCCGCGGACCGCGAGGCCTGCCTCGCCGAGGCCCGGGAGCTGGCGGCCCGCCACGCCGGGCGCGTCAAGGACCTCGACGCCGGGCAACTCCGCGACCTGGTCCGGCGCCTCGAGCGCCTGGCGGAACGGGTGGGCCGCATCACGGCCTACGCCGGGCTCGACTTCGCCACCCGGGTCAACGACCCGGCGGCGGGCGCCTTCCAGCAGGCGGCCCGCGAGTTCGCCAGCGCCGTGGAGAAGGAGGTCCTCTTCTTCGACCTGGAGTGGGCCAAGGCCCCGGCGAAAACGGCGGAGCGCCTCCTCGCCGACCCGCGGCTCGCCCGCTACCGGCACTACCTGGCCGCGGCCCGGCGGTTCCGCCCGCACCTCCTGTCGAAGACCCGGGAGGCCCTCCTCCTGGACCTCGCCCCGGTGGGCCGGCCGAGCTGGACCACCCTCTTCGAGAAGGTGCTCGCCGCCCAGCGGTTCGGGGACCCGCCGCGGACCCTGGAGGAGGTCCTCACCGACCTCTACCACCCGGACCGGGACACCCGCGCCGCCGCCGCCCGCGCCGTGACGGCGGGCCTCCGGTCCCAGGCCCACGTCCTCGCCCACGTCTTCAACACGGTGCTCGCGGACAAGATGATCCAGGACCGCCTCCGCCGCTATCCCTCCTGGATCAGCTCCATGAACCTCGCCAACGAGCTGGACGATCCCACGGTGGAGGCGCTGGTGACCGCCGTCACCGGCCGCTACGACATCGTCCGGCGCTACTACCGCCTGAAGCGGCGGCTCCTGGGCCTCGACGAACTCTTCGACTACGACCGGTACGCCCCGCTGCCCCGCCTCCCGCAGCGGCGGATCCCCTGGGCGGAATGCCGCGAGACCGTCCTCGGGGCCTTCGGCCGCTTCTCCCCGGCCATGGCCGAGACGGCCCGGCGCTTCTTCGACGAGGGCTGGATCCACGCGCCGGTCCGGCCGGGGAAGGCCGGAGGCGCCTTCGCCCACCCCACCGTCCCCGAGGTGCACCCCTACGTGCTGGTCAACTATACCGGTACGGCCCGCGACGTCGAGACCGTGGCCCACGAGCTCGGCCACGGCGTCCACCAGGTGCTCGCCGCCGAGGGCGGCTACTTCAACAGCCAGACCCCGCTCCCCCTGGCGGAGACGGCCTCGGTCTTCGGGGAGATGCTGGTCTTCCAGGATCTCCTCGGCCGGTTCACCGACCCGGCGGAACGCCTCGGCCTCTTGGGCGCCAAGATCGAGTCCGTCTTCGCCACGGTCTTCCGCCAGGTGGCCATGAACCGGTTCGAGGACCGGATCCACACCCACCGCCGGGGGCGGGGCGAGCTGGCGCCGGAGGACTTCGCCGCGCACTGGCTCGAGACCCAGCAGGCCATGTTCGGCGACAGCGTCACCCTCACCGACGGCTACGGGGCCTGGTGGTCCTACGTGGGGCACTTCCTCCACGCGCCGGGCTACGTCTACGCCTACGCCTTCGGGGAGCTCCTGGTGCTCTCCCTCTACGCCCTGTACCGGAAGGGGCTGCCCCGCTTCGAGGAACGCTACCTGGCGCTCCTGGCCGCCGGCGGGAGCGACACCCCCTACGCCCTGCTCCGCCCCTTCGGCATCGACCTCCGGAACCCGGACTTCTGGCGGGAAGGGCTCTCCTGCATCGAGGGGCTGGTGGCCGACCTCGAGGCCCTGGCCGGCGAGGCGGCACCCGGGCCGGGGGCACGGGCGGGGTCATAGGCCGCGGCCGCCGACGGGGGCGCAGGCCGCCGGGACAGGCAAACACGGGGCCCCCGCCGGCCTCCGCACACCTTGAGACACGCGCCAGCCGAGGAATTGGGCCTAAAAACGCACTTAGTGGCGGCAATGTACCGGTTATACTGTTTTTTCTTGCCTTTCAGCGAAAAAACGGCATAATTGTGCCATGAAGTGGATCCACGGGGCCGGGTGCCTCCTGGCGGCCCTGGCGCTCGCCGCCTCCGCCGCCGGCCGCGTCCAGGGCCCCTGCGCCGACTGCCACACCATGCACGAGAGCCAGGACGGTGGCCCCGTGGCCGCCGGGGGGCCGCACCCGGCCCTCACCCGGAACGACTGCGTGGGCTGCCACTCCAACGCCGGCTCGGCCACCATCGTCCAGCTCGGCGGCGGAGAGCGGGTCCCCATCGTGAACAACGCCGCGGAGCCCGCCTACCCCCCCGACGGCTCCCCCTCGTCCGTCCTCGCCGGGGGGAACTTCCACTGGGTGGCCGCCGGCGACGACACCAAGGGCCACAACGTGCGGGGGATCTCGGCGGCGGACCAGTTCCTCTCCGAGGCCCCCGGGCGGCTCCTGGGCTACTGCGGCGACACCAGCTGCCACGTGAGCCTCACCCTGCCCGACCCCTCCCCGGAGGAGCCCAACGGCTGCCAGGGCTGCCACCAGACCACCCGGCACCACGGCACCGACCCGCCCGGCGAGCCGGTCCCCGCCGAGGGCGGCTGGTACCGGTTCCTGAGCAACCCGGTGGGGCACGCGGGCTTCGGCGGGCGGGGCGTCCTCGGCATCGAGGATCCCGACTGGGAGCAGGCCCCCACCCCGGCGGCGCACAACATCTACTACGGCGGCGACGGGAGCGACACCGAGTACCCGCAGTCCATCAGCAAGTTCTGCGCGGGCTGCCACTACCACTTCCACTCCCCGGGGTTCCCCACGGAGTGGTGGGGCACCGACAACGGCGGCGGCGACAGCCCCTGGCTGCGCCACCCCACCAACTACGCCATCCCCCTGGACGGGGAGTTCGCCCCCCTCTTCGACAACGCCACGGCCTACAACCCCCTGGTGCCGGTGGCGAAACCCAACCTGGCCGCCTTCGACGCGGCCCGCATCGAGCCCGGCGACCAGGTGGCCTGCGTCTCGTGCCACCGGGCCCACGGCTCCCCCTACCCGGACATGCTCCGGTGGGACTACCAGGGCTGCGCGGCGGACGTCCCCAACCCCGACTGCGGCTGCTTCTTCTGCCACACCCAGAAGGACGGCTGACCGCCGGGCCGCCTAGAGATCCGCGTCGCTGACCCCGTAGCGCTTCATGCGGTTCCAGACGGTGACCCGGGAGACCCCGAGCAGCCGGGCCGCCCGCGTGCGGCTCCCGCCCGCCCGGCGAAGGGCCTCCACGAGCTCCCGGCGTTCCAGTGCCCTGCGGTCGGCGGGGCCGGCGGCGGCCGCGCCCCGGCCCCGCCCCCAGCGGACGATGTCGGGCGGGAAGTCCTCCGGCTGGAGGAAGGGCCCCCGGGCGGTGACGGCGGCGTACTCGAAGGCGCTCTTGAGTTCCCGGACGTTGCCGGGCCAGGGATAGCGCATGAGGAGCTCCATGGCCGCGCCGCCGATCCCCTCCAGCCGCCCGTCGCTCTTGAGCTGGATCCGGCGGAAGAAGGTCTCGGCCAGGAGCGGGATGTCGCCCGGCCGTTCCCGGAGGGGCGGCACGTGGACGGGGATGACGTTGATACGGTAGTAGAGGTCTTCGCGGAACTCCCCCCGCCGGACCATGGCGGCGAGATCCCGGTGGGTGGCGGAGATGATCCGCACGTCCACGTGGATGGGACGGTTGTCGCCCACGCGCTCGATCACCTTCTCTTCCAGGACCCGCAGCAGCTTCACCTGGGTGGAGGGCGGCAGGTCCCCGATCTCGTCGAGGAAGATGTCGCCCCCGGCCGCCGCCTCGAACCGCCCCTTCCGGGTCTGCCAGGCCCCGGTGAAGGCCCCCTTGACGTGGCCGAAGAGCTCGCTCTCGAGGAGGGCCTCGTTGAGGGCCGCGCAGTTGACCTTGACGTAGGGCCGCCGGCGCCGGGGGCCGAGCTCGTGGATCCCGCGGGCCACCAGCTCCTTTCCGGTGCCGCTCTCGCCCAGGATGAGCACCGGCGCCTCGGACCGGGCGGCGTTGGTCATCATGTCGAAGACCCGTTGCATGGGGGCCGAGGCGCCGACGATGCCGTGGAAGGCCTCCTGGGACCGCAGCTGCCGCCGGAAGGCCTCGATCCGGCTCTCCTTCTCGATGAGCTCCGTGATGTCCGTCATGGTCTCCACGGCGCCGAGGACCTCGCCCCGGGCATCCCGGAGGATGGAGGCGTTCTTGAGCACGTGGAGATAGGTGCCGTCGCGGCGCATGAGGACGCAGCGCTGGCGCGAGAGTTCCCCCCGCCGGAAGAGGAGGCACCAGTGGCAGCCGCACGGGTCCCGCTCCCGCACCACCTCGCAGGAGTTGCAGTTGAGCGTGGTGCAGGGACGGCCGACGATCTCCCCGGCCCCGTAGCCGGTGAGGGCCTCGAAGGCCTTGTTCACCGAGACGATGGTGCCGCGGGTGTCCACGATCATCACCCCCTCCTGGATGGTGTCCACCACCGTCTTCCAGTAGCGCTCGAGTTCAACGGCCGTGGCGCGGGCGTCGGCGGGCATGGCGGCCTCCTCGTCCCCCGCGGGGCCCCGGCCCCGTCAAGGTAACGTTAAATTTAACCGCGATCTCTTTAACATCTTAACGATCCACCGGCAACCCCACGCCCCCGGCGCTTGCCCCCGCGTACACAATTAATTGAAAACACTTAAAGTTCTTGGCGGCCCCGGGCCCGCCTCCGCCCGGCACGCCCCTTGCTCCCTTCCAGGGCCGAAAGGTGCAGCCGTGACGGCACGAACCCGCAAACTGGACCTCCGGGGCCTCGTGGGCCCGCTCCTTCTCCTCAAGGTGAGCCGCGCCTTCCGGGATTTGCCGGTGGGCGGCGTCCTCGACGTGAAGTGGGAGACGATGGAACCGGCGGAGGTGCTCCAGCGGGTGCTGCCGGGCGGGGCGTACCGGCTGCTCGGTACCGGCCCCCGCCGGCTGCGCGTCGAAAAGACCCGCGACAACGACCAGGAACAGGAAGGAGGCATCGCATGAGCACCGCAGATCTCGCCGGCATCCAGGCCGCCGCCAACGTGGACGCCAGGGGCAGCGCCTGCCCCGGCCCCCTGCTCGAGGCCAAGAAGGGCATCGGGAAGGTGAAGGTCGGGGAGGTCCTGGAGATCCTCTCCAGCGACGAGGGGACCCGGACCGACATCCCCGCGTGGGCCGGCAAGGTGGGCCACGAGTACCTCGGCTACGTCGAGGCCGACGGCTACGACAAGCACTACGTCCGCCGGAAGAAGTAGGGCCCGTGCCATGTCGGGCGCACCCGGCGGGGGCAAGATCCTGATCCTGGCCACGGACAGTTGCGCCTACCCCGGCGCGAACTCCGTGGGCCAGGCCCATTCCCCCTACCCGGCCAACACCTACATCCTCCGGGTCCGGTCCCCGGCCCTCTTCCCGGAGCGGTTCTACCTGGACTGCTTTCGAAAGGGCATCGGCGGCATCCTCATCATGTCGTGCGGCGAGGAATGCCCCTACGAAGGGGCCTACAAGGCCCTGGCCCGGCGCGTGGACGCGGCCTACCAGCTCATGAAGGCCCACGGGCTCGACATCCGGCGGCTGCGGCTGACGGCCATCTGCACCGTCTGCAACCGGGCCTTCCTGAAGGAGGTCAACGACATGAACGCCCTGCTCGAGGAGATCGGTCCCCCGGAATTCCGGGACGCGGCCTGAGCCCCGCCCGGGAGGCGACGCCATGGAGACGACGCGGGAGGCGACCTACGACGCGGTGGTGGTGGGAGGCGGAATCGCCGGCCTCCAGGCGGCCCTCGACCTCGCCGACCAGGACTTCCGGGTGGCGGTGGTGGAGCGGGACGCCTCCATCGGCGGCAAGATGATCCGGCTCTCCAAGGTCTTCCCCACCCTGGACTGCGCCAGCTGCATCACCACCCCCAAGATGGCGGCGGCCGCGCATCACCCCAACATCACCCTCTACACCTACTGCCGCCTGGACGCCCTCCGGCGCGAGGGGACGGGCCTCACCGCGGAGATCACCCGGCTGCCCCGCTACGTGGACCCCGAAAAGTGCATCGGGTGCCGCAAGTGCGAGTACGCCTGCCCCGTCTTCGTCCCGGACGAGGAGCAGGGGGGCTTCTCGCTCCGGAAGGCCATCTATATCCCCTTCTCCAACGCCATCCCCCAGGTGGCCCTCATGGACGTGGAGCACTGCATGCTCTGCGGCACGTGCGCCAAGGTCTGCCCCACGGGCGCGGTGGACTACTTCCAGCAGCCGGAACGCCTGGTGCTCCGGGCCGGGGCCGCGGTGCTGGCCACCGGGTTCCGGCTCACCCCCGCGGACCAGAAGGCGGAGTACGGGGGCGGCCGCCTCCACAACGTCGTCACCTCGCTCCAGATGGAGCGGCTGCTCGCCCCGCACGGCCCCTACCAGCGGGTACTCCGGCCCTCGGACGGGAAGGAACCGGGCGCCGTGGCCTACGTCCAGTGCGCCGGCTCCAGGGACCACAGCCTGGGCGTCCCCTACTGCTCCAGGGTCTGCTGCATGTACGCCATCAAGCAGGCCATGCTCCTTTCGGGCGCCCTGCCCCTGGCCGACATCACCCTCTACTACATGGACATCCGGGCCTTCGGGAAGGGCTACGAGCAGTTCTACCAGAACGCCAAGGCCATGGGGATCGAGTTCGTGAAGGCCAAGGTGGCCCGGCTCGAGCAGGCGGACGGCCAGGACGTCCGGGTCCACTACGAGGACATGGAGGGCGAGGGCGGCTCGGTCGTCCGGGAGCACGACCTGGTGGTCCTCTCCCTCGGGATGGTGCCGGACTGGAACCCCGCCGGCGTCTGCCCGGTCCCCACCGACTCGGACGCCTTCCTCAAGGCCGCCGCCCCCAAGCTCGCCCCCGCCCGCACCGAGATGGAGGGCGTCTTCATGGCCGGGGCGGCGGCGGGCCCGAAGGACATCGTGGACAGCATCGCCGAGGCCGGGGCGGCGGCCCTCGAGGCGGCCGCCCACCTCCGGCGCCTCGGCAAGAGGGCCGCCTGAGACCGGCCCGGGAGTGGTGGCCATGCCCGAACAGCCCGGAAAGCAAGCGGAAAGCCAAGGACGGATCGGCGTCTACATCTGCCACTGCGGGGGCAACATCTCGGACCACGTGGACGTCAAGCGGGTGGCCGAGGAGGTGGCCGCCCTCCCCGGCGTGGCCGTGGCGCGGACCAACATGTTCATGTGCTCGGACCCGGGTCAGGCGCTCATCCAGGAGGATATCCGGCAGGGACGCATCGACCGCGTGGTGGTGGCCTCCTGCGCCCCGAGCCTCCACGAGCTCACCTTCCGGGGCGCCATCCGCCGCGCGGGGCTCAATCCCTACCTCTACGAACACGCCAACATCCGGGAACAGGTGAGCTGGGTCCACCACGGCGAGCCCGCCACCCGCAAGGCCGCCGTCCTCATCGCCGCCGCGGCGGCCAAGGCGCGCCGCCTCGCGCCCCTGGAACCCATCCGGGTGGAGGCCCGCCGCGCCGCCCTGGTCATCGGCGGCGGCGTGGCCGGGCTCCGGGCGGCCCGGGATCTGGCGCGCTCCGGCCTCCGGGTGGACCTCGTGGAGCGGTCCCCCTTCCTCGGCGGCCAGGCGGCGCGGCTCGACCGCCTGGCCCCCACCGGGGAATCGGCGGCCGCCCTGGTGCAGCGGCTGGCCGGGGAGGTCCTGGAAGACCCCGCCATCACCGTCCACTCCTGCGCCGAGGTCACGGGGGTGGAGGGCTACGTGGGGAACTTCCGGGCCACGGTGACGCGGCGCCCCCCGGAACCCGGCCGGAACGGGGACCGCTTCCCGGCCGCCGGGACGAAGCCGGGGGCCTTCGTCCCCTTCGCCGGGGTGCTGGCCGCCCCGCCGCCGGCCGAGGCGGCCGAGACCGTGGTGGAGGCCGGCGTCATCGTGCTCGCCACGGGCTTCCGGCCCTACGTCCCCCGGGAGGGCGAATTCGGCTACGGGCGCCACCCGGGCGTCATCACCCTCCCCGAGCTCATCCGCTTCATGGCCGAGCACCCGCAGCCGGACGGGGTGCTCCGGGTGGGCGGGCGCGAAATCCGCCGGGCCGCCCTCATCCACTGCGTGGGGAGCCGCCAGATCCCGGGCATCCACGAACCGGACGCCGACGGCAACCTGAACGAGCACTGCTCCCGCACCTGCTGCAGCGCCGCCCTCCAGGCCGCCTGCCTCATCCGGGAGCGGTATCCCGCGACCCGGGTCCTCGAGTACTACCGCGACATCCGGACCTACGGCCGAGGCCAGGAGGCCCTCTACGAGCGGGCCGGCCGGGACGGCGTGGTCTTCTTCCGCTACGAGGCCGACGCCCCGCCCGAGGTGACCCCCGCGGGCGGCGACCCGCCGCTCCGGGTGCGGGTGCGCGACACCCTGACCTTCGGCGAGGAGGTGGAGGCCGAGGTGGACCTCGTGGTCCTGGCGGTGGGCATGGTGCCCGGGGACATCGGCGGCCTGGTGGAGCTGCTGAAGCTGCCCGTGGGCGCCGACCGCTTCCTCCAGGAGGTGCACCCCAAGCTCCGCCCCGTGGAGGTGGCCGCCACGGGGATCCTCCTGGCCGGCACCTGCCAGGCCCCCATGGACGTCTCGGAGACCTGCGCCGCGGCCCAGGCGGCCTCGGTGAAGGCGGCCGCCCTCCTCCACCGGGGCTACGTGGAACTCGACCCCTTCGTGGCGGCGGTGGACCCCGCCCGCTGCACGGGAAGCGGGGCCTGCGTCGAGGCCTGCCCCGTGGAGGGGGCCGTGACGCTCGAGGAGGTAGAAGAGGCAGACGGCCGGACGGTGCGACGGGCCGTGGTCAACCCCGCCCTCTGCACGGGCTGCGGGGTGTGCGTGGCGGCCTGCCCCTCCCGCGCCATCGACGTCTGCGGCTGGACCCTGGAACAGTACGAGGCCATGGTGGACGCCATCGCCGCCGCCTGAGCCCCGCGAGGGCGCCGCGGAAATCCCGCCCGCCGGGCCGTCCACCTGGAGGACTCTTACGAGGCCATCATGGATTCGAAACGGAAAGACGCCCTCTCGTTGGTACCATCCCGGAGCGGCGGGGCTCCCTCAGATGGCGCCCGGACGATGCAATGGAAGGCACCCCCATCCTCCATGCCGACGCCTGACGCGTGACGAGGTCATCACCCATGAGCACCGAAAGAAACGACACCAAGGAGGCCCTCGCCCGCCTGAGGGAGGAACGCGCGGCCTTCATCGACCGGGCCCGCGCGGCCGCCCGGGAGCAGAACCGCGCGGTCAAGGCCATCCTCGACGCCCTCGGGGAGGGCGGGCGGACCGTGCCCGAGATCGCCCGGCGGACCGAGCTCCCCACCTGGGAGGTCCTGCGCTACGTGGCGGGCCTCAGGAAATACGGCCGGATCGTGGAAGGGCCCAAGGACGGCGACTACTTCACCTACGAGGCGGTCCGCCGGGGCTAGGCCCCGGGCCCCCTTGGACGGAAACGGAGCACAGCCATGGCCACCACCGTGAACCCGGACTTCCTTGCCGGGCTCGAAAAGTTCGGCGTCAAGGACGCCGCCGCCTGCTTCAACTGCGGCAACTGCACGGCGGTCTGCCCCCTCTCCAGCGAGTCGGTCCCCTTCCCCCGCAAGGTGATCCGCTACCTCCAGCTCGGCCTGGGCGACCGGCTGGCGGAGCGGCCGGAACCCTGGCTCTGCTACTACTGCGGGGAGTGCTCCCAGACCTGCCCCCGCCAAGCCGACCCCGGCGAGGTGATGATGGGGCTCCGGCGCTACCTCACCGCCAGGTACGACTGGACGGGGATCTCCCGGCGCTTCTACACCTCCACGGCCTTCGAGGTCTTCGCCTTCGCCGCCGTGGCCGCCCTGGTAGGGCTGGGCATCCACCTCTTCCACGGCCCGGTGCTCACCGACCGGGTGGCCCTCAACACCTTCGCCCCCCGGCCGTTGGTGGAGCGCTTCGACCTCGCCCTGCTGGCCGTCCTCTCGGCCCTGCTCCTCGGCAACGCCAACCGCCTGCGCCGGGCCGTCATGGGGCCCGGGGCCCGGGCGCCAGTCTCGGCCTACCTCGCCGAGTTCCGGGAATTCCTGGCGCACTTCTTCACCCAGAAGCGGTTCGCCGGCTGCGGCACCCCCGAGCAGCGGACCCAGTGGATCGTCCACCTCCTGGTCATGACGGGCTACTCGGTGGTCTTCCTCCTGGTGGTGGCGGGCCTCCGGTGGTTCCAGCGGGACGAGATCCTGCCCCTGTGGCACCCGGTCCGGCTGGCGGGCTACTACGCCACCTTCGCCATCCTCTACGGCACCACCTACGCCATGGTGGGCCGGATCCGGCGGAGCAAGCCCGTCTACGCCCACTCGCACTCCTCGGACTGGGCCTTCCTGGTGATGCTGTGGCTCACCACGGCCACGGGGCTGGCCGTGCACGTGGCGCGGCTGCTCGGCTGGCCGCTCACCACCTACGCCGCCTACACCCTCCACCTCACGATCGCGGTCCCCATGCTGGTGGTGGAGGTCCCCTTCGCCAAGTGGACGCACCAGCTCTACCGGCCGCTGGTGATCTACCTCGTCAAGGTCAAGGAACGCGCCGCCCGAACGGCGACACCACAGAGAGAGAAGGGAGACAAAGGCACATGACGGAACAGGAAGAGAAGATCCTCTACATCTGCACCCACGCCGACGACGACCCGGAGAAGGCGGCCATGCCCTTCGTCATGGCCAACGCCGCCCTGTCCATGGACGTCAAGGCGGTGGTGGTCCTCCAGGGGCAGGGCGCCTACCTGGCGCTGAAGGGCTACGTGGAGCACATGCTCCCCTCCGGGGGCTTTCCGCCCCTTCCGAAGCTCATGTCCGACTTCCAGGCCCTGGGCGGCGAGCTCCGGGTCTGCGCCCCCTGCATCAAGGAGCGCAAGATCGACAAGTCGGAGCTCATCGAGGGCGCCGCCACCATCGCCGCCGCCGAGCTCACCGTGCTCGCCATGGAGGCCAAGGCCGTCTTCAACTACTAGCCTGGACCCGCGGACACCGTCCGCGCACCCCTCCCCCCACAGACGCGGCCGCGCCGGCCTCCCGGCGCGGCCGCCCCTTTCCGGGGCCGCCCCGGCCTAGTCGAAGAAGGGGGCGCAGTAGCCGGGCCACATGCACACGCAGTTGCCCGTGGAGACGTCGTCGTTGGAACACCCGGGATGGGTCGCGGAGGGGCACCAGCCGGCGTCGGGGTGATCCTCGCAGTAGCCGTGGGGACGCTCCCCCGGGCCGCCCGACGACGTGTCGCCCATGAGCCAGACGCAGGTCGGCCCGCAGATCATGACGGCGATCTGGCGGCTCGAAGCCATGCGCCGCGGCACCGCCCCCGACGGGCGCCGCGCAAGCTCCTCGCGGGTGAAGCGCCCGTCTCCGTCCACGTCGAGCCCGGAAAGGCGCTCCAGGGCCACCCGGACGAATTCCTCCCGGGTTACCCGGCCGTCGCCGTCGGTGTCGAAGGCCTCCATCACGGACTGCACCCGGCGCTCGTTGGCGGCGAGAAACTCCGCCCGGCAGACGGCACCGTCCCGGTCCTCGTCCATGTCCTCGGTCACCAGGGCCCCGGTGGCATGGGTCCGGGCCTCGAAGAGCTCGCGCGCGTCCACCGCCCCGTCCCCGTCGAGGTCCGCCGACACCAGCACCCGCCCCGCCACCCGGGCCAGGGACCGCCGGAGCTCCGCCGGGCCCGCGCCCTTTCCGCCCGGCGGGGCCAGGGCCGGGTTCCGGGCGGCCATGGCCGCCAGCTTGTCGGCCAGCCCCGGCCCGGGCCGGGCCGGGCCGCCCTGCCACCGGTCGCACCCGAAGAGAACGGCAAGGGATGAAATCATTATAAAAAAGTATTTTTTTGAAATATATCGATCCATTTTTATTTCCTCCACACTATTTATCCCATATAGCCCAAATTTAGCTAATATCAGACCACAGAAAACATTGCAACCCGCTGCATTCGCCCGGGCGGCGTTCCGGTTGTGCCGCCGGGCTCCGGGCTTATAATCCAGACAGGGCCCGGGCGGACAACCGGCGGCCCCAGGAGATGGTGCCGTGCGCGACCAGGACAAGACGAAGGACGTCCTCATCCGGGAGCTTCAGGTGCTCCGCGCCAAGGTGGACGAACTCAAGACCCTGGAGCACAAGTGCCTCGTGGCCGCCGAGCAGCTCCACCGGGAACGGGCCAGCTACGAGGCCATCTTCGAATCCGTCAACGACGCCATCCTGGTGCTGGACATGGACTCGGGCCGCATCCTCGAGGTCAACCGAAAGGGCCTCGAGATGTTCGGCCACCCGCCCTCCCGGCTGAAGAAGATGAAGCTCGAGGCCCTGGGCGCCGAGGATCCCCCGCACGGCGGCGAGGACGTCCCCGGCCGCCTCCGGGCCGCCGCCGAGGCCCCCCAGCTCTTCGAGTGGCTGGTCCAGGACCGCGCGGGACGCCGCTTCTGGGTGGAGGTCAACCTCAAGCGCGCCCTCATGAGCGGCAAGGACCGGATCCTCGCCGTGGTGCGCGACATCCAGAACCGGAAGGCCGAGGAGGAGCGCCTCCGGCGCTTCGCCGCGGAGCTCGAGCGCAGCAACCGGGAGCTGGAACAGTTCGCCCGGGTCGCCTCCCACGACCTCCAGGAACCGCTGATCACCATCATCGGGCTCCTGCAGCTCTTGGCCCGGAAGTACGCCGCCGGCCTCCCCCCCAAGGGGCGCGAGATCCTGGACCGCGCGGAACAAGGCGCCCGGCACCTCCAGCACCTCATCCAGGACCTCTTGGCCTATTCCCGGGTGGACGCCGCCCGGGCCCATCCCGAGCCGGTGGACTGCGAGCGGGTGCTCGGGCAGGTCCTCGAGGCCCTGGACGGATCCATCCGGGAAAGCGGCGCCCGGGTGACCCACGACCCCCTGCCGCGGGTGACCGGGGATCCGAGCCTCCTCTTCCAGCTCTTCCAGAACCTCATCAGTAACGCCATCAAGTTCCGGGGGGAGGCCCCGCCGCGGGTCCACGTCTCCGCGGCCCGGGAGGACGGCCGGTGGGTCTTCTCGGTGGCGGACAACGGGATCGGCATCGCCCCCAAGGACTTCGACCGGATCTTCGACATCTTCCAGCGCCTCCACCCGCGCCGGAAGTATCCCGGGACCGGGATCGGCCTCTCCACCTGCAAGAAGATCGTGGACCTCCACGGGGGGCGGATCTGGGTGGAATCGGAACCCGGCCGCGGGGCCACGTTCCGCTTCACCCTGGCCGGCGGCCCCGGGTCCCTGCCCGCCCTGCCCCGGGCCTGAGGCCGGGGCGCCCCCCATGCCACCTCCTCCCCGCGCGGAAATCCCCGGGCCGGCCGACGTTCTGGTGGTGGGTCTCGGCCCGGCGGGGGCGGCGGCGGCCGTCTCCCTGGCCCGGGCCGGCTGGCGGGTGACCGCGGTGGACCGGTCCACCGGGGCGCCGGAGAAGGTCTGCGGCGACGGGCTCACGGCCGACGCCCTCCGGGCCCTGGAGGCCCTGGGGCTTTCAGGGCCCGTCCTCCGGGAGGCACGCCGGCTGGACCGGCTCGAGATCCACGGCCCCGGGGGCGGCCGTGCGGTGGTGCGGGGGAACTTCGCCAGCCTGCCCAGGGCCCGCCTGGATGCCCTGCTCCGGGCGGAGGCACGGGCGGCGGGGGCCGGGGTCCTGGCCCCGTGCACCCCGGCCGCCCCGCTGGAACGAGACGGCCGGGTCACCGGCGCCCTCGTCGCCGGGGCGGCGACCCGGGGCGCCGTCCTGCCCCTCCGGGCCCGGGTGACCCTCCTGGCCACCGGCGCCGCCGCCCGGCCCTTGCGGTGTTTCGGGATCCTGGAACGGGCCGCGCCCTGGGCGGCGGGGGCCCGGCTGCGCCTCGAGGTACCCGGAGGCGCACCCGGGGCCGGCAAAGCCGCGCTGGCCATCCGATTCGACCGGGCCCTCTGCCCGGGGTACGGGTGGGTCTTCCCGGGGCCGGGCGCCACGGTCAACCTGGGCGTGGGGGTCTTCTACCGGCGGGGCCGCCCGCCGGGCCGGGCGGGCCTGGCGGAGCTCTGGCACCGCTTCGCCGCCGGCTTCGCGCCGGCCGCCGCGGCCCTCCGGTCCGGCCGGGTCCTCGCCCCCCTCCGCGCCGCCCCCCTCCGGTGCGGCCTCTCCGGCAGCCGCCCGTGGCGGCCGGGCCTCCTGGCCGTGGGCGAGGCGGCCGGCCTCACCCTGCCCCTCATCGGGGAGGGTGTCGGCAAGGCCCTGGAGAGCGGGCTCCTCGCCGCCGACCTGGTCCGGGCCTTCCTGGAAGGGCGGCTCCCCGAAAGCGAGCTGGGCCCGGCCTACGCCTCGGAGATCCAGGCCCGGTGGGGCCGGCTCCACCACGGGTACCGGCGGGGACAGCGCTGGCTCGCCTCGCCCCGGGTCTGCGACTTCTTCGTGCGCCGGGCCCGGCGCGGCGGCTACGTGCGGCGACAGATCGAGGGGACCCTGGCGGAGACCACCCACCTCGGGACCCTCTTCACACCCCTGGGCCTCCTGCGGTCCATGTTCTCGTAAGCCCCCCGGGATGCGCCCGGGCCCGGCGGCGCGGAGGGCGTCCCTGTTCCCCGGCCTCCCCGCCCGTGGTAGAGTTGGGCGGCGCCACGGAACCCATGACCACCTGGATCCCCCTCATCCTGGCCGCCGCCGGCCTCCTCTTCCTGGCCAAGGCCGCCTACGTGGCCGCCACGGCCTCGGTCTACGGGACCACCCGGGGGGCCCTCTTCGTCCCCACCGCGCAGGCCAGGGTCCGGGCCGCCCTGGACGCCCTTTCCCTGCACCCGGGCCAGCATCTCGTGGACCTCGGCTGCGGCGACGGGCGGGTCCTCCGCCTGGCCGCCCGCCGTCACGGGGCCCGGGCCACCGGCTTCGAGCTCAACCCCCTGGCCTACCTCCGGGCCCGCCTGGCCTGCCGGGGGCTCCCAGGTGTCTCGGTGCGGCGGGAAGACTTCTGGAAGGCCGATCTCTCCGGGGCGGACGCGGTCTTCTGCTACCTCTGCCCGGACGTCATGGCGCGCCTGGCGCGGAAGCTCTCCGGCGAGCTCCGCCCCGGGACCCGGGTGGTCTCGTGCAACTTCGAGATCCCCGGATGGGTGCCGGACCGGGTGATCCGGCCGGACCATCCCCTTCACAACGCCCCCATCTACCTCTACCGGGCCCGGCGGAAGGCCGTTGCCAGGAAGCCCGAAACGTTCTAGATTGCAGGTGCGCCGGCGGCCCGACGGTCCAGCCGGACGACGCGCTCCATGCCCGCCGACGACTTCTTCCACGGCTTTCTGCCCGCCAGCGGCCCGGCCTTCGACCTCGCCGCCGACGCCGCCGCCCTGGCCCTCTTCCGGGCCGACCCCGTGCCCATGTGGATCCGGGACCCCTCCGGCGGGGCCCTCCTGGACGTGAGCCAGGGCGCCCTCGACCGCTACGGCTACACCCGGAGCGAGTTCCTCGCCCTGGACGCCGCCGCGTTCCGGGAGGCCGGCACGTCCCCGGCCGCCGTCCTCGGCGGCGACCGGCACCGCGCCAAGGACGGCACCGCCTTCGATGTGGAGATCCTGGCCCGGCCCCTCTTCTACGACGGCCGCCGGGCCGAGCTGGTGCGGGCCGCCCCGCCCGCCGCCTACGCCCGGACCGATCCGGGCGGCGCCGGGGCCCACCGGGACCTCTTCTTCCACAACCTGGACGGGGTCCTGGTGACCCGGGAAGGGGAGATCGTCGCGGTCAACCCCGCCCTGTGCGACATGCTCCGATCGGCGCCCGGCGACATCCTGGGCCGCTCCCCCATCGACCTCCTCCACCCGGAGGACCGCCCCGTGGCCGAAGACCGGATGCGCCGGCTCCTCCACGGCGAGCAACTCCCCGACTTCGCCCTCTACCGGGCGCTCCGGCGGGGCGGGGACGCGGTCTGGGTGGAAGCCCACAGCAAGATCCTCCGGATGGGTGACGACGGCGGTGCCGCCTTCCTCACCATCGTCCACGACATCACGCCGTGGATGACCTCCCAGGCCCGCCTCCAGGCCGAGCGGGACCGCGCCCGCCGCTACGTCGAGACGGCCGGCGTCCTCCTCGTGGCCCTGGACCTCGAGGGGCGGGTCACCTTCCTCAACCGGGAGGCGAGGACGGTCCTGGGGACCGGGGCCGAGGCGGTCGAGGGCCGGGACTGGATCGAGGACTTCCTCCCGCCCCGCCGCCGGGAAACGGTCCGGGCCATCCTCCGCCGGGTCCTGGAGGGAGGCGAGGCGGAATACGCGGACGAGGGCCCGGTGCGGACCCTGGACGGGGACGAACGCCTCGTCGCCGCCCGGTACGTCGCCTTCCGCGCCCCCGGCGGCGCCCCCGCCGGCGTCCTCGTCTCGGGGACGGACGTCACCGAGCAGCGGGCCATGGAGGCGGCGCTCCGGAGGAGCGAAGAGAAGTACCGGCGGTTCTTCGACGCCTCCCCCGTCTCACTCTGGGAGGAGGACATCTCCGAGCTCAGGGCGGCCCTCCGGGCCCTCCGGGACGAAGGCGTCCGGGACATCCGCGCCTACATCGACGCCAATCCCGGATTCCTGGAGCGGGCCGTGGCCATGGTCCGGGTGCTGGACGTCAACCCCGCCACCCTCGCCTTCTACGGGGCCGACTCCAAGGCGCAGCTCCTCGGCGGGCTCGACAAGATCTTCACCAAGGACTCCCTGGAGGTCTTCCGGGAAGAGGTGGCGGCGGTCTTCGAAGGGCGCCGGGTCTTCGAGTCGGAGGCCGTCAACCGCCGGATCGACGGCCGGGAGGTCTCCATCCTGCTCCGGGTCTCCATCCCGCCCGAGGACGCCCCCGACCAGGTGATCCTGGTGGCCATCATGGACATCACCCGCCGGAAGCGGCTCGAGGAGGAACTCCTCAAGGTCCAGAAGCTGGAATCCCTGGGGGTCCTGGCCGGCGGCATCGCCCACGACTTCAACAACCTCCTCACCGCGGTCCTCGGCAACATCTCCCTGGTCCTGGCCGACCCGGGCACCGGGGAAACGGCCCGGGACCGCCTGCACCAGGCCGAGCGCGCCACGCTCCGGGCGCGGGACCTCACCCAGCAGCTGCTCACCTTCTCCCGCGGCGGGGCCCCCGTCAAGCGGGTCCTCCGCCTGGAACCCCTCGTCCGGGAGGCCGCCGGCTTCGCCCTCAGGGGCACCGCCGCGGCCTGCGATTTCCACTTCCCGGAGGACCTGCACCCCGTGCTGGCGGACGAGGGGCAGCTGGGCCAGGTCGTCCAGAACCTCGTCCTGAACGCCGCCCAGGCCATGCCGGAGGGCGGCCGCATCGAGATCCGCGCGGCCAACCTGGACCTCGCCGACCCCGCCCCGCCGCTCCGGCCGGGGGCTCACGTGCGCCTTGCCGTCCTGGACCGGGGGCCGGGCATCCCGCGGGACCACCTCCCGAAGGTCTTCGACCCGTACTTCAGCACCAAGCAGCTCGGCAGCGGCCTCGGCCTCGCCGTCTGCTATTCCATCGTCCGGAACCACGGCGGCATCATCACCGCAGGGGCCCGTCCCGGCGGCGGCACCGCGGTGGAGGTCACGCTCCCGGCGCACCCGGGCGCGGCCGAGCCGCCGGAGGCGCCCCCCGACGCCCCCGTCCCCGGAACGGGCCGTATCCTGGTCATGGACGACGATGCCATGGTCCGAGACGTCGCGGTCCAGCTCCTCACGGCTCTGGGCTACGAGGCCAGGGGGGTCGGCGACGGCGACGGCGCCCTCGAGGCCTGGCAGGCGGCCGCCGAGGCCGGGACCCCCTTCGACGCGGCCATCCTGGACCTCACGGTGCCCGGCGGCATGGGAGGACGGGAAACCGCCGCGCGGCTCCTCGAACGTCACCCCGGGGCCCGGCTCCTCGTCTCCAGCGGCTACGCGGACGATCCCGTCATGGCCCGGTACCGGGACCACGGCTTCCGGGCCGTGGTGAAGAAGCCCTACGACCTCCGGGAACTCTCCGCCACGCTGCGGCGGGTTCTCGAGGAGGACCGCTAGCCCCCCTCCGGCCCCGCCCCTTCGGCCTCCCGGTCCTCGCCGGGCCCCACCTCCAGGAAGACCCGGACCACCTCCGGGTCGAAGTGCGTCCCGGCCAGGGACCGGATGTGCTCCCGGGCCTCGGCCTCGGACCAGGCCTCGTGGTAGCGCCGCTCCGAGCGAAGGGCGTCCCAGGTGTCGGCCACGGCGAAGATCCGGGCCGCCAGCGGGATCTGGGGCCCCTTGAGACCCCGGGGATAGCCCGTCCCGTCCCACTTCTCGTGGTGGCAGTAGGGGATGTCCAGGGCCGGCCGGAGGTAGGCGATGGGCGAGAGCATCTCGAAGGCCAGGGCCGGGTGGCGCCGCATGACCTCCCACTCCTCGTCGGTGAGGGGCCCTTCCTTCATGAGGATGCTGTCGGGGACGGCCATCTTGCCGATGTCGTGGAGGAGCGCCCCCCGGCGGACGTGGACCAGCTCCTCGCCGCGCATGCCGAAGGCCCGGGCCAGGCGAAGGGTGAGCTTGACCACCCGTTCCGTGTGGCCCTGGGTCTCGCGGTCGCGCAGCTCCAGGGCCCTGGACCAGCCCTCGATGGTGGAATCGTAGGCGAGGATGAGCTCCGCGTTGGAGCGCTGGAGCTCGTTGAACAGGGTGGCGTTGTCGATGGCGATGGCCGCCTGGGCCGCCAGGGCCTCCAAGAGGTCGAACCATTCCGGGTCGGATTCCGGGTGGCGCCGGAAGAAGACCTCGAGCACGCCCTTCACCTGGCCCTTGGCGATGAGCGGCACGGCATAGCAGCACTCGAACCCCTCGTCGCGCACCAGGTCGAACCGGCGGAAGCCCTGGGCCGGGTCGTGGAGGTCGTGGACGTGCACCAGGCGGCGGTCCAGGGCCGCCCGCCCCGCGCTGCCCTCGCCGAGCCGTTCCCTGGAACGCTGGATCCCGGCGCCGCGGAACCCGCGGCCCGCCTCGTATTCCAGGTCCTGGGTGATGGCGCTCAAAAGGAGCACGTCCACGGCGTCGGCGCCGAGCAGCGGCATCACCTGGTCGAGCAGGACGTCCAGGGTCACCCGGAGGTCCAGGCTCGAGGTGATCATCATGTCGATGGCATGGAGGGCGGCCAGGTGCTGCAGCCGCACCCGGGCCTGCACCTCGGCCCGTTCCCGGGCCGCCATCTCCCGCTCCAGGGCCTCGTTCTGGCGGAGGAGATCCGCGTTGACCCGGGCGATCTCCGCCTCGTGGGCCAGGATCCGGGCCACGGTGCGCCGGGTGAGGTCCACCACGAGGAAGACGAAGACCGCCCCGGCGAAGAAGACCGCGCCGGTGACGAGGGCCAGGGGAAAGCGCACCGGCCGGGCCTCGATGGCGATGAAGACGGCATACCCCGCGAGGAAGAACCCGATGAGTCCCATGACGGCGTCCCAGGCCCGCCGGTACTCGCCGGGGACGCCCCGGCGGATCCTCACCGCCGCCAGCACCGAGGCCGCCAGGAAGAGGAAGCCCATCGCGGCAAGGAGGATGGCAAGGGACGGGACGGACATGTTCGACCTCCTCCCCCGGCGGCGGCCGGGCGGCTCGGCCGGCCCCGGGGGTGCGATGGTTCCATTATAGGCCGTCGCCGCGAAGATGCGCCGGCGGGGCGCCGCAGCGGGCGCCCCTCAGGCCGCGGGGGCCCCGAGGGCCCGGAGCACCCCGCGGTCCGGCGCGAAGGGCGGCGGCGGGGGCGCCGGCGCCTCGAGGGGCGTCTCCCCGGCGAAGGGCGTGGCGCCGAGCCGCAGGTTGTAGGCCGCCACCATGAGCCGCTCGAGGTTCACCGTGTCGGCGGCGTTGTAGGCGATGAGCGTCTCGAGGGCCCGGCGCGAACCCGACCGGCGCCAGGCGGCCCAGAGCCGGACGGCCGTCCACCCGTCCACGCCGTCGAGCCCGTCGCGGCGGACGCCGAGGGCCCGCTCGCACCCCTTGAGGCCCCCGCGGAAGCCGAGGGCGCCCAGGACGCAGCGGAGATCGATGTGGGCCTGCCCCAGCCGCAGCCCCATGGAGCGCTCGAGGAAGGGGAGATCGAAGCACCGGCCGTTGTAGGTCACGAGTACGTCGTAGCGGGCGACGTCCGCCGCGAAGTCGTCGAGGTTCTCCCCGTGGACGTACCACCGGAGCCGGCGGCCGTCGTAGAGCGCGGCGGTGGTGACGTGACCCGACTCCGCGTCCAGGCCCGTGGTCTCGATGTCGAGGTAGGCCGTCCGGGCCCGGAAATGGGGAAAGAGGCGCCAGTGCTCGGCGGGCGGGAGGCGCCCGGCGAAGAAACCGGGCCGGCCCTCCGCCAGGGCTCGGCGGGAGGCCTCGAGGCAGGCCGACGCCGACCGGGCGGCGGAGCGGGGGAGCACCCCGGTGCCGGCGGCGAGCAGATCGTCCCACGACCGGATGCCCCGGGCCCAGAGCCGGGCCTCCGTGACCGGGCCCACCCGGGGGATGTGGAGAAAGGTGCGGGGCAGCACCGGCCGCCGGCCTCAGGGGGACGGGCGTCGGCGGCGGCTCACCGGCCGGCGCAGGGGACGTCCTCGTCCCCCGCCTCCACCCGATCGTCCAGGGGGACGAACTCCCGGGCGCCGGGGCCGGTGTAGATCTGCCGCGGCCGGTAGAGCCGCGACTCCGGGTCGTCCCAGAGTTCCTTCCAGTGGGCGATCCATCCCGGCAGCCGCCCCAGGGCGAACATCACCGTGAACATGTTCTTCGGGATGCCCAGGGCCCGGTAGATGATCCCGCTGTAGAAATCCACGTTGGGGTAGAGGTTCCGCTCGAGGAAGTAGTCGTCCTTGAGGGCGTACTCCTCGAGTTCCTTGGCGATGTCGAGGAGGGGGTCGGAGACGTTGAGGGCCTCGAGCAGGTCGTCGCAGGTCTTCTTGATGACCCGGGCCCGGGGGTCGTAGGTCTTGTAGACCCGGTGGCCGAACCCGGAGAGGCGGAAGAGGCTCGAGGGGTCCTTGGCCATCTCGACGTACTTCCGGAAGTCGCCGCCCCCGTTGTAGATGCGCTCGAGCATCTCCACCACGGCCTGGTTGGCGCCGCCGTGGAGGGGCCCCCAGAGGGCGCTGATCCCCGCGGAGATGGAGGCGTAGAGGTTCACGCGGGCGCTGCCCACGATGCGGACCGTGGAGGTGGAGCAGTTCTGCTCGTGGTCGCCGTGGAGGATGAGCACCTTGTTCAGGGCCGCCACGGCCTCCGGCCGGATCTCGTAGGGCTGGACCGGCGAGTCGAACATCATGTTCAGGAAGTTGGCGCAGTAGCTGAGGTCGTGGCGGGGGTAGACCAGGGGGTGCCCGATGGACTTCTTGTAGGAGAAGGCGGCGATGGTCCGGACCTTGGAAAGCAGCCGGGCCACCATGCAGTCGAGGTTCTCCAGGGGGTTCTCGGTGATCTCCGGGTAGAAGGTGGACAGGGCGTTCACCATGGAGGACAGGATCGCCATGGGATGGGCGTGGGGCGGAAACCGGTCGAAGAAGTGGATCATGTCCTCGTGGATGAGGGCGTAGCGGCCCAGGAGGCGGCTGAAGTGGGTGAGCTGCCGCCGGGTGGGCAGCGTCCCGTGCACCAGGAGGTAGGCCACCTCCACGAAGGAGCACTTGTCGGCCAGCTCGTCCACGGCGTAGCCCCGGTACCGGAGGACGCCCCGCTCCCCGTCGAGGTAGGTGATGGAGCTGGTGCAGGCCCCGGTGTTCATGTACCCGGAGTCCAGGGTGACGAGGCCGGTCTCGGCCCGGAGCCGGCGGATGTCGATGGCCCGCTCGCCCTCGGACCCCTCCACGATGGGGAGCCGGTGGGTGCGGCCGTCCACGATCAGTTCCGCGTATTGCCGGGTCGTCGTATCCTTCGTGCCCATGGTGATCCCCCGCGGCCGCATCCCGGGCCGCGCTGAAAAGGAATTTATAACATGGAGGCCCGCCGCGGCGAAAGCCCCCCGGCCGGGCCGGCCTCAGACCTCCAGGGTCTCCCCCTCCCGCGCCACGGTGACCCGGGCCTCCGGGAGGGCCCCCCGGAGGAGGCGGGAGAAGGTCTCGGCGGCCGAGGGCTCCCCGTGGACCAGGACCACGTGCCGCGGCCGCGCGGCCCGGGCGAAGGCGAGGAGGGCGTCCTGGCCGGCGTGGGCCGAAAAGCCGTTGATGGTGAGCACCCGGGCCTCCACGGCCACCTCCTCCCCGAAGACCTCGACCCGGCGGGCGCCCTCCACGATCTCCCGGCCCAGGGTCCCCTCCGCCTGGTAGCCCACCACGATGAGGGTGGTGGAGGGTTTCCAGAGGAGGTGCTTCAGATGGTGGCGGATCCGGCCGCCGGCCATCATGCCGCTCCCGGCGAGCACGATCTTCGGCCCCGGCACGTTGTGGATGGCCCGGGACTCTTCCGGGGCCTCGGTGAAGTGCACCCCGGGGAAGGCGAAGGGGGAGCGGCCGACGGAGAGGCCCTCGGCCACCTCCGGGCGGCAGAACCGGCAGTGGCGGTGGTAGAGCCGCGTGAGGTCGATGGCCAAGGGGCTGTTCAGGAAGACGGGGACCTCGGGGGCGAGCACCCCCTCCCGCTTCATCCGGCCCAGGTGGTAGAGGATCTCCTGGCTGCGCTCCAGGGCGAAGGTGGGGACGAGCACCGTCCCGCCGGCGGCCACGGTCTCCAGGACCGCCGCCCGGAACTCCGCCACGGATTCCTCGAGGGGGCGATGCCGGCGGTCGCCGTAGGTGGTCTCCATCACCAGGACGTCCACGGGCGCCGGCGGCGGTGCCGGGGCGTGCTGGAGCGGGCGCTCGTTCTCGCCGAGGTCCCCGGTGTAGAGGAGCCGCCGGGAGCGGCCGTCCGCACCCGGGTACTCCAGGAGGACCTGGGCCGAGCCGAGGATGTGGCCGGCGTCCTCGGCGGTGAAGACGACCCGGGCGCCCCCCTCGAGCTCCACGGGCGCGTGGTACTCCACCACCCGGTCGAACCGGTCCATGGCCTCGAGGACGTCCTCGACCCCATAGAGGGGGGCCCGCGCCCGGCGCCCGGCGCGGGCCAGGCGCCGGTGCTCGGTGCGGAAGTCTTCCCGCTGGACGTAGGCCGAGTCGAGGAGGATGAGTCGCGCGATGTCCCGGGTGGGCGGGGTGCAGATGACGTGCCCCTGGAAACCCTGCTTCACGAGGAGCGGGATCCGGCCGCAGTGGTCGAAGTGGCCGTGGCTGAGGAGCACGCCCCGAACCTCGCGGGGGTCGAAGCCGAAGGGCGCGAAGTTGCGCTGCTCGAGGTCGGGGCCTCCCTGGAACTGCCCGCAGTCCAGGAGGTAGGCCGCGCCCCCGGCCTCGAACAGGTGGCAGGAGCCCGTGACGGTGCCCGCCGCGCCGTGAAACGTCAAGGTCGCCATGTCGTCCTCCTCCGCCGGGGCGCGGGAAAACGCCCGACCCTTGGACCACGGCGGATAGGGCCGAAAACCGCCCTTTGAGCGGCACCGTGGCATGGTATAATTGTTTTGTGGGTATCGCCGTTTCCCATCTCCGGACCCCGGCCCTCCGGGCCCTGGTGGCCGCCGGCCTCCTGGCCGTCCCCGCCGGGGCGGCTGCAGGGGATTATACCAGCTCGGCCCACGGCAGCAGCACCTACGGCGTGGACCGCTCCGCCGTGGACCCGGCGTACTCGGCCTTCGCCCGCGGCAACTGCTCGCACTGCCACGAGCAGCACGCCAGCCTCGGCGGGGCGGAGCCGCTCCCGGCCGACGGCGGACCCAGCAAGTACCTCCTCTTCACCGCCGAGACGGACAACGCCTTCTGCGCCACCTGCCACGCCGACATCGCCACGGAGACCACCAAGGCCTACGCCCACTCCCCCTCCTCGGCGCCCGGTCCCGTGCTCTGCGTGGACTGCCACGACCCGCATCGGGCGCAGCGCATCCCCACCCGGAACCCCGCCGCCGAGGACAACAACGCCACGGGCGCCGTGGTGGGCGCGGCCGGCGTGGAGCCGGACGGCTTCTCCCTGCCGGGCACCCCCTCCCCGGGCCAGGAGACCCTGGCCTCCGCCACCGGCTACACCGCCCGGGATCCCATCTCGAAGGAATACCAGCTCTGCCTCAAGTGCCATTCCACCTACAACGGAGGCCCGGTGGCGGGCGGCGACGTGGCGGCCCACTTCAACCCCGGCAACTACGCCCACCACCCGGTCCTCTCCGACTGGCAGAACCCCAACATCCTCGCCAACTACACCGTGAACCTCAAGCCGCCCTGGAACTCGGCGCCCAACGCCCACCTGAAGTGCACGGACTGCCACGGCAACCCCGCCGGCACCCCCCGCGGCCCCCACGGCTCCAACACCCGCTACATGCTCCGGGCCTGGGGGGCCCGCACCAACCCCAACGCCGCCGAGTGTTACGACAACCTGTGCCTCCTCTGCCACGTGGACACCTACGACGGCGGGACGGCGCCGGGCTCGCCCTGGTCCCACGGCAGCAACGCCGCCCACCAGTACGAGGGCGACGGGGCCGGCCAGAATTCCCTGGGGTGCCGGGCCTGCCACGGGGGCCCTCCGGGGCGGGCCGACTACACCGCCCTCGCCTGCCCGCCCCCGGTGGCCGAGCAGGACAACGGCGGGCGCACCGCCGCCGTCCACGGCGAACACTTCATGTGGAGCAACCCGGGCAGCGGCAAGCAGACCTGCACGGGCTACACCTCGAACCCGGCCGACCACCTCCTGTTGGGGGGCTACCTCCTCGGCATCCGCCTCGACAACTACCACGGGGGGGCCGACGGGGACGGCACCTGCTGGGCCGCCTCGGCGGGGGTGGACGCCTGCGGCTCCATGAACGGGGGGAAACCCTGGTAGGCCCCGGGCCCGCGTGGCGAAGGCTCCCGGCGGCCTGGCGCCGGGTGGACGCGGCTGTCGCCTCCCGCCGCGCCGTGTCGTGGGCGATGGCCGCCTGCGCGGTGCTCCTGGCCGCCGGGGCGCTCCTCCAGGCCGCCTTCCCCGATCCGGGGGCATTGGCCCGCTTCCTCGGCGGCCATCGCCGCCTGGCCGCCCTCCTCGACCTCCTCGGCATCGGGCGCATGCCCCGGGGCGGGGTCCTCCCGGCCCTCCTGGCGCTCCTGTGCTACGCCCTCGCCTCGTGCACCGTGCGCCGGGCCCGGCGCCTGCCGGGCGGCGGCACGCGCGCCGCCTGGGCCTCCGTGGCCTTCCACGCGAGCCTCCTCCTGGTGGCCGCCGGGGGGCTCGGCTCCGCCCTGGGTCGGTACGAGGCACGGGCCGTCCTCACCGAGGGCGAGCTCCTCCGGGAGGGGGCCGCGGGGCTTTCCGTCACCCGGCGGCCCCTCCTGCCCGTGGGCCTCCCGGGGGGCTTCCGGTTCCGGCTGGTCCGCGTCGTGCCCCGGCCCGGGGCGGGGCCCGTCCGGCTGGTCCGCCGCCGCCACACGCAGGCCGTCCGGCCCTTCCACCCCGCCGACCTGGACGGGGTCCGGGTCTACGGCCTGGAGCACGGCTTCGCCCCCTCCTTCACCGTCCGGGACGACCTCGGCCGTGTCCGGTTCAGCGCCTTCGTGGCGCTCCGGTCCGCCGCGGCCGGCGGGACGGTCCGATCCGGCCACCGGGACGCCTTCCGCCCGCCGGGCCTCCCCTTCACCGTGGGCGTCACCCTCCCGGCTACCGGCGGGGACGCCCCCCCGGACCGGGCCCGGGTGACTGTGTCGCGGGACGGCGCGGTGCTCTTCTCGGGGGTCCTCCGCCCGGGCCGGCCGGTGCGCCTCCCCGGCGCCACCCTGTCCATGGGCGGCGTGCGCCGGTGGAGCGCCTTCCGCCTGGTGCGTGACCCCGGGATGCCCCTGGTTTATGTTGGATTCATCGTCGGGCTGGGGGCCCTGGCGGCCCGCGCGTACCTCGCCCCGCCCCCCGGCCGAGACCGATGCCCGGGGAGGATCCAGCACCGTGCCTGAACAAGCCGCCTTCGCCGCCGCCGTCGGTCTCTACGGCGCGGGGCTCGTCCTCCTCGCCCTGCCCGGCCGCCGGGGCCGGCCCGCCGTGCCGGCCCTGGGCCTCGGCCTCCTCGCCCACGGCGCGGCCCTGGCCCTCCGGTGGCACGCCGCCGGCCACATGCCCGGGGCCGACCTCTACGAGCTCAACCTCGTCGGGGCCTTCCTCGCCATGGCCGTCTACCTGTGGATCCAGCGGCGCTATCCCGGCACCCGCCACCTCGGGCTCTTCGCAACGGCGGCCGCCCTGGCCCTCCTCCTCTACGGCGCCGCCCACCCCCACGCCCCGGCGCCCCTGGCCGAGGAATACCGGAGCGGCTGGTTCGCCGTCCACGTCCTGGCGGCCTTCGCCGCCTACGGCTGTTACGTGACCTCCACCGCGGCAGCCGCCGCCCTCCTCCTGCCCCCGAGGCGCCGGGAACGCCTGCCCGGGCCGGACCGGCTCGAGGACCTGGCCTTCCGCCTCGCCGCCCACGGCTTCGTCTTCCACGCCGCCATGCTGGCCTCTGGGGCCGTCTGGGCGGCGAACGCCTGGGGCCGTTACTGGAGCTGGGACCCGGTGGAGACCTGGAGCCTCGCCACCTGGCTCCTCTATGCCTTCTTCCTGCACGCCCGGGCCTTCCTCGGCTGGCACGGGCGGCGCCTGGCCGCGGTGAGCCTGGCGGCCTTCGCCTCCATCGTCTACACCTTCTGGGGCGTGCCCCACATCCCGGTCCACCCGGGCCGGCCGGGGCCATGAAGCCCGCCGGCCTCGCGCGGCGGCGCCCCGGGATGCCCGGCCATCCACGGCCGGCCGGCCCGTTCGGGGTCCGCCGCGGATACGTCAAGGCCTGCGCCTGCGCCTTCCCGGCCCTCCTGGCCCTGCTCGCGTGCCCGCCCGCCGCGGCCCGCGCCGCGCATGCCGGCCCGCCGCGGCTCGTGCGCCGGATCGCCGCCCCCTGCCCCGGGCCCCAGGCCGTGGCCTTCCACGGCGGGCGCCTCCTGGTGGCCTGCCGGGGGCAAAACACCGTGGCGGTCCTGGACACCGACGGCCGCCTGCTGGAACGCCGGCCCTTCACCCCCCACCCCGGCGCCGACCCCGTGGACCTCGCCGTGGACCCGGCCGGCCGGGTCTACGTGGCCGACGCGGCGGGCCTCTCCGTCTGGATGCGGGACCCGGCGGGCCGGCCGGCCCCCTTCCCGGCCCGGGGCGGCCCGGCGCCCGGGCTCCCGCTGGCGGTGGCCGTGGGCGGCGGCAACCTCCTGGTGGCCGACGGCGCAGGGCGCACCGTCCAGGTCTTCGCCCCCCGGGGAGACGCGCTGCTCGAGGTCGGCGGCCCGGGCAACGGCCCGGCGCGCCTGCGCCGGCCGGTGAGCGTCCTCCAGGCCCCGGACGGCCGCATCCTCGTGGGCGACGCCGGCCTCGGCAAGGTGGCCGTCTTCACCTGCAACGGCCGGTTCGCCTACTTCTTCGACGACCCGGCGGGCGGCCCCCTGGAGATCCCCGGCGCCATGGCCCTGGACGGGCGGCGCCGGTTCCACGTGCTCGATATGAAGCGGCGCCGGATCTACCTCTACGACTTCATGGGGCGCCGGCTCGGCGCCTACGGGACCGATGCCTGGGCCGAGGGCGGCCCCGGACGGCCCACGGACCTCGCCGCCGACCCCGGCACCGGGGAGATCTACGTGACCGATGCGGCCGGCGGCGGCCGGATCCTGGTGTGGGAGGAGGACCAGCGGTGACGCTCCGGCTCCTCGTCCTGGCCAACAACTTCGCCCACGACTTCTCCGCGGCCCTCTGGCTGTCGGTGGCGGCGGTGGAGGCCCTCCTGCTGCTGGAATGGCGCCGATCGGGGCCCTTCGACGTCCCGCCCCCGTTCCGGCGGATCCTGTCGCGGCTGCGGGCCCTCTTCTGGTGGGCGCTGTCCGGGGTGGTGGTCTTCGGCCTCGTGCGCCTGGCCGCCTACCGCCGGTTCGAGTGGGTGGACGCGGCGGGCGGCGGCCAGGTCGTCCTGCTCGCGGCGAAGCACGCCCTGTTCCTGGCGCTGGCCGTGCTCGTCGTCCGGGTCCACGTGCTGGCCGGGCGCATCCTCTCCAGGCGGGGGCCGGCGCGGTGAACCGGCCCAAGGTCCTCTTCGTCACACCGCCCTACCACTGCGGCGTCCTGGAATCCGCCGGCCGCTGGCCGCACCTCGGGTTCATCTACCTGGCGGGCGAGGCCCGAAAGGCCGGGTTCCACCCCGTGATCCACGACGCCATGTCGCGCTTCGACGACCTGGAGGCCATCCGGCGCCGGATCGAGGCGGAGCGGCCGGCCTTCGTGGCCACCAGCGCCTACACCGCCACCTTCCCCGCCGCCCTGGAGGTCCTCCGGGCGGCCAAGGCCGTCGACCCCGCGATCACCACCCTGGCGGGCGGCATCCACCCCACCTTCATGTGGGAAGAGACCCTCACGGCCCACGGCGACTGCGTGGACTTCTGCGTGCTGGGCGAGGGCGAGCGGACGCTTCCGGAACTCCTCGCGGCCCTTCGCGACGGGGGCGACCCCGGGGCGGTCCGGGGCATCGCCTTCCGCCGGGGCGGCCGCCCGGTCCGGACCGCCCCCCGGCCCCTCGTGGCGGACCTCGACACCTTGGCGCCCGCCTGGGACCTCGTGGACTGGGACGACTACCCCCTCTACTTCATGGACGGCGCCCGGGTGGCCATCCTGAACTCCTCCCGGGGCTGCACCAACCGTTGCGCCTTCTGCTCCCAGCACCTCTTCTGGCAAGGCACGTGGCGCGCCAGGAGGCCGGAACGCTTCGTGGCCGAGATCGAATCATTGTACCGGGGCTACGGCGTCAACGTCTTCTTCGTGGCCGACGAGGTCCCCACCCGGGACCGGGCCCGTTGGGAACGGATCCTGGACCTCCTGGCGGCGCGCCGCCTCCCGGTGCACCTCCTCATCGAGACGTGCACGTCGGACATCCTCCGGGACGCGGACATCATGGACAGGTACAGGGAGGCCGGCATCCTGTTCGTCTACGTGGGGGTGGAGGCCGGGACACCGGAACGCCTGGCCTTCTTCCAAAAGGACGTGGAGATCCGGGCCGCGAAACGGGCCATCGACCTCATCAAGGGGGCGGGGATGATCGCCGAGAGCGCCCTCATCCTGGGAACGCCCGACGAGACCGAGGCCTCCGTCCGGGAGGCCCTGGAGCTGGCCCGCTACTACGACCCCGACTACATGCACTTCCTGTTGCTGGCCCCCTGGCCCTACGCGGGGCTCTACCCGGAACTCGCCCCCCACGTGGCGGAACACGACTACGCCAAGTACAACCTGGTGGAGCCGGTCATCCGCCCCAGGGCCCTCTCCCGCAAGCGCCTCAAGGAACTGGTCCTGGCCTGCTACCGGGAGTTCTACATGGAAAAGCTCCCGGCCTGGCTAGAGATGGAGGGAAACGACCTCAAGCGGGAGTGCCTACTCCGGGGGATGGAGGCCATCATGGAGAACTCGTACCTGAAGCGCCACCACGGCGACCTCGGCGGGATGCCCCAGCAGGTACGGCTCCTGGTGGCCCGGCTGGCCGGCCGGTCCGGCGGCTAGCGCAGGACGGCGATCCCCACCGGAACGCCGGGGAGCGGGATGCGCCGGTCCACCCGGAGCGACGTGAGCCCCACCACCACCAGCGCCCGGCCGCCCTGGTCCCCCACGTAGAGCCGGCGCTGGCGCTCCGAGGCCCCCATCTCCAGGGGACGGCCGCCCACGCGGATCTCCTGGGTCACGGTGGCCTGCCCCGGCAACAGGACGGACACCGTACCGGACAAGTGGTTGGCGAGGAAGAGGTGCGCCCCGGCGGCCAGGAGGCGCCTCGGGGTCCGCCCCACGTTCACCCGGCGCTCCACGCGCCCCTGGGAGAGGTCGACCACCGCCAGGGTGTCCGCCGTGGTCTCCGCCACGAAGAGCCGGCCGCCCACCTCGGCCAGGCCCTCCGGGATCCCGCCGGCGGAGATCTCCTGGCGCGTCGAGAGGGTCTCCGGGTCCAGCAGGACCACCTCCTGGGACATCCCGGAGGAGACCGCCAGGTGGCCCGCCTCCTCCAGGAAGGCGGCGTACCGGGGCCGGAAACCCACCCGGGAGCGGGCCTCCAAGGTCCCATCCGGGAGGGCGAGGCGCAGGACGTAGTGGCCCTCCTCGTCCAGGAGCACCGCCGCGGTCCGGTCCGCGTTCACGGCCATGAACGCCGGGGACCGGGCGATGGGCACCCGGATCACGTCCACGAGCCGGCCGCTGGTGAGATCGAAGACCTTGATGGCGGTCTCGGCCCCCGCGAGGACGTACAACCGGGAGCGATCCCGGTCCACCGCCAGGTAGGAGGGCGCCCCGGCGACCCCGAGGGTGGCGGCCACCCGGTTGGTGTCGGTCCGGACCACCGCCACGGTATCGATGCCCGGGCAGGCCACGTAGGCGAGGTCCTCGATGAGGGGGATCTCCTGGCGGACCGCCGAGACGGCGGGCACGAAGGCGGCCTGCCCCTGGACGGAACGGTCCGTGTCGAGGGACAGGAAGACGCACCGGCTGTCCCCGGCCGAGACCCGGACGTGGAGGGGCACCCGGACCTCCGGCTCGGGAACCCGGAGGGGCACGGCCCCGCCCGGGCGCACCAGGACGGCCCCGGCGACCCGGAACCGGAACCCTTCGAAGGGCCCGGGGGGCAGCAGCCGGCTCGCCAGGAGCACCTGCCCGCCGCCGAGGATTTCGGTGTCCACGGTGACGGTCTCCCCCGAGAGCGGCAGCCACTCCGCGCCGCTGCGGATCTCGAGGCCGGAGAGCTCGAACCGGACCCTGGCGGCGGCGGGCGCCGCCAGCTGGAAGTACACCGAGAGGCGGCCGCCGCCGTCCGGCCCCCCGGGGGTGGACGCACCCGGCCGGGGACCTGCTTCTTCCACCAGGCTGCAGGCCGCCAGGACGAGGGCCAGCCCAACCGCGGCGAACCCGCGCAGGCAGCCGCCCAGCGCGCTGTGGAGTCCCTTCTCACGCATGTCCCGCCTCCATGACGGTGTCGCGCAAAAAGCCATTCAGAATGGATGGCTCAGCAAAAAATACGGACCGAAAGGCCGTCTGGGTGGACGGACAAGAAATCGCCGCGTCCCGTGATCGGCTCCGTGCTTCTCCCCGGAACCTGCACGGATGGCCCGGCGATAAAGTCCCGGCATCGGCACGGATGGCGCAGCGGGAACCGCCAAGGACAAGGCGCGACCATCGGGGGGAACGAGGCGCCGCCGGGGACTGCGAGGGGCCGAGGGGCGTGAAGCACCACCGCCGAGCGTCCCGCTTGGTGATTCTCGCGACGCCATCGAGGAATGGGGCGTACTTGGCTCCGCCGCGATGACGAAAGCATCCGAAGCAACACGGCAGCCCGCGACTTTTTGCGACGCCATCAGTCCTTGCTGGTATGACACACGGCACAGCCGTTGGTCCCCCCGCCGGGCCAGCTCCGGTAGTCCCACCGCAGGGCGTAGGCGAAGGGCGTTCCGTGGGCCCGGTGGCAGGAGGCGCACATCACCACGGCGTCCCCCGCCTGGGAGTAGACCGTGGTATTGAGGGTCGTGGAGGTGTCCGAGGTGGCCACGGGGCTCACCACGCTGTAGGGGTTCCCGGTGCCGCCGCCGCCGTTGTAGCCGGCGTACTCCCCGCTGGTGGTGGCCCGGGACATGTCGAAGTCCGTGGGGTGCCGGAGCCAGGCCCCGGCCCCGAAGGTCCCGGAGGCCACCTGGCCCGTGCCGTGGTGGAAGTCGCCGTGGCACGAGCCGCAGAGGGAACTCAGGGTGCCCGCCGCGTCGGCCTCCGTGGCCCTGTCCACGCCGTAGTACTTGTTGTGGTGCCCCGCGGCCGTGGGCCGGAACTCGTAGGCCGCGTCCTCGAGGCCCTGGACCCCCATGAGGAACCGGTAGCTCCGGGCCAGCGAGGTCCCGTCCTTCCAGCCGGTCATGTCGTTCTGGTGGTGGGCCCCGAACATGTCCCGGTACGGGTCGGCATCGCTGCGCCGGCCGTGGCAGCCGTTGGTCCCGGCGCAGTTGAGCTGGGTGGAAAGGGCCGTTCCTCCCGGCGGGGTGTTGCCGAGGTCCGGGTCCGGCGGCGCCGCGCCCTGGACGTTGTGGCCGGCCCTGGGGTTCCCGTTGGCCACCCAGTAGAAATTGCCCCCGGCGAGAGTGGTGGTGGTCGCCTCGGTGCCGCTGGTTCCGTAGGCCGGGGCGCTCTGGCTGAAGACGTAGGGGGTCGTGCCCCCGGCGTTGGAACCGGTGTGGCAACCGAGGCAGTCCGCGTTGAGCAGCCCCGGTATCGGCCCCCCGCCCACCACCGAGAGCCCGTTCTGGCTGTTGTGCATGGTGTGGCAGGCGGCACAGGGGCCCGTGACCTTGGCGGCGGCGGGCGCCGCGGCCAGCACGGCCGCCAGCGCCAGGAACACTCCGCATCTCGTCCCGTTCATCCCGGCACCTCAGCGCATGAAGACCTGCACCCGGCCGTTGCCCTCGTCGGCCACGCAGAGACGCCCCCACGGATCGAAGACCAGGGCGGCCGGGTAGTAGAGCCGCCCGCGGGCCTGCCCCTCGCCCAGGAACCGGTACTTGAGGCGCCCGCGGGTGTCGAAGACCGCAACGTCGTGCCGGTGGCGGTCCAGCACGAAGAGAAACCCCGAAGGGCCCACCTCGAGGCCGGCCGGCCGCCGGACGCCGCCCTCCAGGGCGATGGTGCGGCGGAGCCGGCCGTCCAGGCCGAAGACCCGCACCTCCCGGCCGGGGAGGTCCAGGGCGTAGAGCGCGTCGCCGCGGACCCGGAAGGCGCGGAACGGCCGAGGGCCGGCGAACCGGGCCGCCACGGCCAGCTTCCCGTCCAGCGCCAGGACCCGGCCGCTGGCCCTGTCCAGGACGTAGAAGCGCCCCTCGGCCCACTGGAGCCCGTCGGGCACCACCTCCCGGCCGCGGTCCCGGATCTCGTGGGGGATGAGCTTCTTTTGGGCGAAGTCCACCCGGGTGAGGGAGTTTCGGCCGCGCTCCAGGATCCAGAGGCGCCTTTGCCCGTCCTTGGCCGCCGCCACGGGGCGGTGGAGCCCCCCGGCCGCGGCGAAGAGGCTGAGGAACTTCCCTTCCCGGTCGAAGGAGAGGATCCGGTTGTCCCCGGCGTCCACCACGTAGTAACGGCCGGCCTGGCCGTCCACGTAGACGCCGGTGACGTTCCGCATGGGGGCCCCCACGGCCTGCCCGTCGAGGGTGAAGGCCCACCGCCAGGGAGCGGCGGCCGCCGGGGCCGCCCCGCCGAGGCACGCGGCCGTGACGGCCACTATCGCTGCCAGCAGGTTCTTCTTCATGGCGTCCTTCCGGCCTCCGCGGCCTGTCGCCCGCCGCCCGCCCGGATCAGTAAGCGGGGTGGCAGGGCAGGCAGAGGTCTTTCTCTCCGCTCTGCTTCAGGTGGTACTTGAAGTCCGTCCCCATGGCGTCGTGGCAGCTCACGCAGGTGAGGGCCTGGCCGGTCCGCGGATCCCGGGCCTTCTCCCCAACGGGATGCGTGAACTTGCCCTGGGTCTCGTGGCACCCGGTACAGGACTCGGTGCCGTCCTTCTTCAGCATGGCCACCTGGTCCGATCCGTGGGCCGCGTGGCAGGCGGTGCAGTCGGCGAGGTCCGGGTGGACGTAGAGCCGCTGCTCGGCGTCCCGGAAGCTCCCCTCGTGACACTTCCGGCAGACGAACTTCTCGGCCCCCCGGAGCAGGGCCTTGCCGTCCCCGGCGTGGGGGCTGTGGCAGGCCGTGCAGCCGTATTCCCCGCCGCCGGCCAGGTGGCTGTGCAGCCGGAGCACCTCCTCCTTGACCCCCGGGTGGCAGGAGAGGCAAAGATCCGGCCCCCGGGCCGCGCCCTTGCCGTGGCAGGAGCGGCACCCCTTCGCGTAGGGCGGATGCAGGACGTCCCGGACCAGCGCCGCCCGGGAACTCCCGTGCGGGTTGTGGCAGGAGAGACACCGCCCCGCCTTGCCGGGGAAGCCCCTGTGCCGCTTCCAGACCGCCTTCCCCTTGTGGCAGCGGTAGCAGAGCCGCTCCGCGTCGCCCTTCAACAGGCGGGCGTCCGGGCCGGCATGGGGGAGGTGGCAGGCCTGGCAGTCTCCCTTGGCATAGGGGGCATGGGTGTGGGGAAACTTCCGGGGCAAGGCCTTGTGACACCCGAAGCAGGCCTCGGGGCCCTTCCCCTTGCGGAGCCCCGGTGCATCCGAATCGTGGGGATCGTGGCAGGCCAGGCACCGTCCTTTCCGGACGGGTTCATGGACCACGCCCTCGGCGAAGGCCGCCCGTTCCTTGGCGTGGCACCGGTAGCAGAGCTCGGCGTCCTTCTCTTGCACCAGCCCCTCGTAGCGGGCCACGTGGGGGTTGTGACAGGCCTGGCACCGCCCCTGGGCCACCGGGACATGGACGTGGCGGGCGCGAAAATCCTTCGGGTCGTGGCACTGGAAACAGAGCCGGGTACCCGCGGCCGCGTGCGCGGCGCCGCCCCCCGCGAGGGCCAGGGCGGCGAAGAGGCCGATGGAGGCGATCCGGGTGGCGAGGGCGTTCATTTGGACCTCCCGGGATGGCACGGCCGGCAGTTGCCGGACTCGAAGGGGGCGTGCCCCACCGGGTAGAGCAGCCGGTCGTCCGGGCCGCCGTGGGGATCATGGCACTGGAGGCAGGAGGCCGCCCCCGGCCGGATGCCGGAATGGGCCTTGGCGAAGCCGGGTGTCTCGAGATCGTGGCACTCGGCGCAGAGCCGCCCCAGGGGCTCCGTGAGAGACCCGGGCCCGCCGGACCCGTGGGGGTCGTGGCAGGTGGTACAGTCCTCCTCGGCGGGGGAGTGCGCGCTCCCGTCGGCCCAGAAGGCGGCCACCCGGCCGTGGCACTTGAGGCAGAGCCCGGGCTGGTCCTTGACCAGGAGGCCGGGCCGCCCGGAGCCGTGGGACCTGTGGCAGGCGCCGCAGTTGCCGCGGGCCACGGGATCGTGGAGGCGACCCCGCTTCCGGAACGCCCGGGCCGTCTCCGCGTGGCAGCCGAAGCAGAGGGCCTCCGGGGCCGCCTTCAGGAGAAAGCCCTGGTCGGTGGCATGGGAGCGGTGGCAGGCGTCACAGCGGCCCCGGACGAAGGGCGGGTGGCCGTTTTCCCCCCCGCTCTCCCGCGCCAGGGACTGGTGGCAGTCGAAGCAGAGCCGGCCGCCCTCGACGGGTTTTTGCAGGCGGTCCGGGCCGCCGCCGCCGTGGGGGCGGTGGCAGCGGTGGCACTGGCCGGCCACGAAGGGGTTGTGGAGGCTGTAGCGGTCCATCTCGTCGAAGGTTTCCCCGTGGCACGAGCGGCAGACCGTCTTCTCGGGCGCCTCGAGGAGACCCGGCCGGTCGGCCTCGTGGGGCCGGTGGCAGGTGAGGCACTTGCCCTCCCGCGCGGGGGGGTGGGCGTCTCGCGCAGGGCCATACCGCGCCCGATCGTGGCAATCGAAGCAGAGCGCCTCCGGGGCCTTCTTGAGAATGGCACCTGCGCCGGCATGGCCGGAATGGCAGGAAAGGCACGCCCCCTTGGCCGCCGGGGCGTGCCGGCTGCCCGCCTTCTTCGCCTGCCCCTGGTCGTGGCACCCGGTGCAGGTGGCGGCCGGCGGCCGGGCGAGCATCGCGTCGAAGTCGCTGGCATGGGCGGCATGGCACTCGAGGCAGGCGCCGTCGGCGAAGGGCGGATGGACGGCGACGCCGGGCGGGGGAGACCCGGCATGGCACGACCGGCAGAGCCTCGCCGGCGGCGCCGCGACCTCCAGCCCGCCGCCGGGCCCCACGCGATGGCAGGCCTCGCACTTGCCTTCCAGCATGGGCCGGTGCGCCACCCGGCGGATGAGCCCCGGGCCGTCCGAGCTGTGGGGCGTGTGGCAGCCGAGGCAGGCGCCGGTCACGGGCTCGCCCCGGTGGGCCTTCCGGAAGGCCGCGCCGGCCCCGGGGTGACACGACCGGCAGAGGTCGTCCGGGGCCTTCTTGAGGAGGGCGGGATGCACCGAGGCGTGGTCCTCGTGGCAGGCGCCGCAGCCCTGCTCCAGGGCCTTGTGCCGCCGGGCCCGGGTGAAGGGCGCCTTGTCGTGGCACCTGAAGCAGAACTCCGACCCGGCCGCCCCGAGGAGCCCGGGGTTCGGCGCGTTGTGGGGATCGTGGCAGGCGGTGCAGCGGCCCTCCTTCACCGGGCCGTGGACCGATCCCTGCCCGGCGGCGGCCGGTGCCGGGGCCTCGTGGCACCGCAGGCACAACCGGGGTTGCTTTTCGCGGAGGAAGACCCCGCCCATGAGGCCGTGGGGCAGGTGGCAGGCCTTGCACTCGTTCCTCTTCACCGGGGCATGGACCACGCCCGCCTTGAACCTCTCGCCGAGGTCCTTGTGGCAGTCCACGCAGCCCTTGGGCGGCGCCGGGCCGCCGGCGGGCACGCAGGCCGCCACGGCCAGGGCGGCGCAGACCACCGCCCACCTAGCCCTTTCGAGTCGTCGATTCAGCCGCATAGGCTCTCCGGATGTCCTTCCAGGTATCCTCGCGGACCTCCACGGTGGAGGCCTCCCTGAGCCGCCGCACCAGGGCCGCCCGCTCGCGTTCGAAGGCCTCCGCCCGGAGCCGCTCGCGGATCTCCTCCCGGACTTCGTCCAGGGGGCGGCGCCGGGCCGGCGTCCGTGCCACGAGCTGCACCAGGGTCGCCTTGCCGTTGAAGGTGAAGGGGGCCGAGACCTCCCCGGGCGAGAGGCCTTCCACCACCTTGCGGAACTCCGGCTGAAGGTGGCCGACCGGCACCCGCTTGGCGGGTATGTCCCGGGGAAAATAGTGGCGGAGCAACCGGGAAAAGTCCTCCCCGGCCTGGAGCTCGGCCCAGATCCGGTCCACGAGCCGGCCCTCCTCCTGGACGGCGATGATGCGGACCGTGGCCGGCTCGGTGAACTCGGCGGGATGCCCATCGTAGTAGGAGCGGACGTCCGCCTCCGTCACCCGGACCTTGGGCGCCACCAGCCGGGCCTCGAGTTCCTTGATGAGCCGGTGCTGGCAGTAGAACCGGTACACCCACTTGAAGGGTGGCCGTTCCTCGTAGTGGCGGTCCAGGGCCTCCCACGTGGTGAGGGTCTGGGAGAGGATCCCGTCCAACACCCGCCGGCGGGCGGCCGCCGCGTCGCCCTGCGCAAAGCCGTAGCGGTGCCGGAAGCTGCGGTCGCGCCGGATCTGGGCGAGGAAGACCCTGGCCGTGACGCTGCCGCGGTTCGTGCGGACGACCGGCCGATCCAGCACCTCGGCCCGGGTCTCGTTGGCCGCCAGCCCGAGGGCGAGGTCCTCGTCCACCCGGACCTCGTACTTCGCCCGGAGCCGCCGGAGGAGGTCGGCCGTGAGACGCCCTTCCTGCTCCTTCCGAAGCTCTTCCCGGACGCGCCCTTCGACGCGGTGGAAGTCCGCCTGCTCGGGGCCGCGGACATCCAGGAGGCAGAGGACGGCCCAGCCCTTCCCGTAGGCCAAGGGCCCGGCGGCCCCGCCGGGTTCCAGCCCGGCCACGGCCTCGGTCCAGGCCCCGGGTATCTCCCCGGGCCGGAACCAGCGGGTGGAGGCGTGGACCGCGCCGGCGTCCTTGGCCTCGCCGGCCGCGTAGGCCTCGGGGCGGACCTCCCCGGAGGCCAGGCGCCCGGCCGCCGCCCGGGCGGCGGCCTCATCCTGGTAGTAGAGGACCAGCAACCGGCGACGCGGTGTGTACCGTTCCTTGTACCGGTCCCAAAGGTCCGCCTCCCGGATCCGCACCCGGTCGTCCACCTCTTCCTTCTTGAGCAGCATGAGGCCCCGGGCCTTCAGGAAGGTGAGGACCTTTTCCCGGTAGGACGGGGAACGGTAGAGCTCCATCCGTTCCGCCTCCTGGACCTGGAGGTGCCAGTCCACGAAGGCCCCGGGGGTCTCGGGAACGGCGGCGTCCTTCTCCTTCCAGTTCTCCCACCAGTGCCGGAAATCCGACTCCGTGTAGGCCTTCCCGTTGATGACGGCGAGAACCGGGTCCCCCCGCCACCAGTCCGTCCAGAACCCGGCATGCGCCGCACCCGGCGCCGCCGCCAGGGCCAGGAGGAGCCAAGTCAGCGCGAGGCCGCCCTTCACCCGGTACATCCCCGGAGCCCCCTTTTCGTCCACTCGTCCAGTACCTCCCGGGCCATCTGCCGGGCCAGCGCCGTCATGGAATTGATCAACCCGAAGTGCAACACCTTCCGGTAGTGCTGGCCGTCCCGGCGGTGGTAGGTCTCCCACAGGAGCCGGCCGCTGGCCCCGTCCCGGATCTCGAGGCGGATGGCCAAAACGGGGTTCACCCCGCCGCCGCGGCCCTGGTCGTCCATCTCCATGACCCGTCCCGAAACCACGAGGTCGGCGCCGAGGCGGTCATGGAGGATGGGCATGTGCTCCCACAGAGGATCCTGGCCCGGAAGCAGCCGGAGGTGCCCGCGGAGCACCTCCCGGACGTCCCCCTCCTGGACCACGTCGAACCGGCCGGCCTGGACCAGCTCGGCCAGGAAGACCCGGTACACGAGGACCGCCCCCACAGGGTAGCGCGTCTCGTTCCGGAAAGGCAAGACCGCCACGCGGCACGCCCCGGCGGCGGGCAGCGGCGCCAGCTCGTGGACCGCCGGCAGCCCGCTGCAGCCCGGGGCCGAGAGCAGGGCCAGGCCGAGGAGGCCGAGCCCCGTCGCGGCCCGGAGCCGGCATGCCGCCCGTCCACGAACGGTCCGCATCAGAAATCCGCCGCCCACGTGTCCTGGACCACCGGCTTCTTTTCTTCCTCCTGGCCTTGGGCAGCGGCGAGGAGGACGTCCTTCATCTCGCGCCGGGCGCGGTTGCCGAGGGCATCCTGCGCCGTCACGATGCACTCCACCCCGCCCTCCCGGACCACCGTCTCCGGCAGGTCCAGGGCGGCCGGAAGCCGGGTGCCTTCCCGGGTCTCCAGGACCGATCCGTCCCGGGAGCGGACCTCGACGTGCCAATAGGCCACGTCGGTCATACCCTCCTGGCGGATGTCGATCCGGACCCCCCCGTCCCGCCGGGGAGCGGCCCGGACCAGGACGCCGGGCGGGTTCGCGACGAGGAGGGCCGAGGCGGAGGCCGCGGCCTTGTTCCCGGCGCGGTCCCATGCCTCCACCGTGAAGGTGTACTCCCCCTGGCCCGCCCGGAAGCCGTCCGACTTCTTTCCGGACCACACCAACCGGTCCGGGAGGCCGCCGGCCGTCTCCTGGTGGACCACCACCTGGCCCTTGGCGTCTCGGATGGTCACGGCCCAGCGCGTCACCGGTTCCGGGTCCAGGAGCCGCGGGACGAAGGTCATGTCCCGCCGGAAGGCGACCTTGTCACCCAGGCGCACCCCGCGGGGCGCCACGGTGAGCCTCGGGGGGGTCGTGTCCACGTGGTAGGTGCCGACGAAGATCTTCCGCTTCCGCCCCGAGGGCCACCGAAGTTCCAGGGTGGCCGGCAGGCGGCCCTCCCGGTTCGGCGCCGCCCACTCCGCCGCGAAGAAGCCGCCGCCGCCCAGGGGCCGCATGGAAACGGGCGCCCCGCCTCCCACGTCCAGCCAGGCCGAGAAGTCGTCGCCGGCACCGGCCACCCGGACCTCCACCCGGGCCGTGACCCGCTCCCCGGCCCGGACGTACCGCGGGGACACGTCGGCGGAGGCGATCTCGATGAGGGGGAGGCGGGCGGCCGCCACCTCCAGCTCCCTGGGCCAGCGCCGCAGGATGGCCTCCGTCACCGTGGGCCAGAGGTCCTCGATGGAGGTCGGCTCGAAGAGCCCGAGGGGATGGCGCGCGTCCCGACACGACAGGGACTCCACCGCCGCCCAGACCGACCGGGCGTCCCGGGCGCGGACGAGGTTGAGGGCCAGGCCGACGGTGGGACAGGGACGTTCCGTCCTCTGGGTGACACAGCCCAGGAGCACCAGGTCCACGTCCAGCTCCCGCCGCGCCTTGAAGACGTGGAAGGTGTCGAGGTAACCCAGGGTCCGGACGTGGTTCCGGACCAGGAAGGAGCGTACCGCCTCGGCCGCCGCCACCTCGAAGCCCCGGGCCTCGAGGGCCTTGGAGAGGCGCTCCGTGACCGACCAGGAGACCCCGTTGACGCCCTGGGAGAGGTCCTCCACGGGGAAGACCGCGATGCGGACCCCCTGGGCGGCGGCCGGGACGGCCGCGAGGAGCAGCCACGCCGCGAGCACCCACCCCGGCGCCGCCGCCCGCCGCCGGGCCCCCGCCCCCGGCCTTCCGGGGGGAGATATCGGCCTTCCCCGTCGCATCATGCCGCGGTCATCCTCCCCGCCGCGTGGGCAAGGTCCGCAGGAGGTCACCCACGAGGTCCATGCCCACCTGGAACGAGTTCCGCGGGGCGAGGCCGAAGAGGCGCCCGAGGAGGCTGTAGCCGCTGCCGTGGCCGCTGGCCCGCCAGAGCACCGCCCCCGTCCCGGCGTCCACCAGGCGGAGGGTGAGGGCGATCTCCGGGAACCGGAAGGCCCCCCGCTTGCCCTCGCCTTCCTGGTCCACGGTTCCCATGAGGAAGGCCTGGACGTTCAGGCGCTTGCCCAGCCGCTTGAGCGTCGCGAGATCCAGCGGGGTTCCCGGCTGCACCGCCTCTTCGCGCAGCACGCTGTCCACGAGGCCCTTGTCCACCACGTCGAAACGGCCCATGGCCAGACCCTGGGTGATGGTGAAATCCCGTGCCCGCTCCCCGGAAAAGTCTCCCTGCTCGGGCGTCTCGAAGGGGAGGACCGCCACGCGCTGCACGTAGCCGAGATCCGTGCCCTCCCGGGTGAAGTGCCGGACCCCGGTGACGGCCCCGCAGGCCGCAAGGGACATGGCGAGCAACCCCGCCGCCAGCCACCGGACCGCTCGGGTGGACCGCCCGGGCCTTCTTTCCTCCGTCATGTAAGAGGCTCTCCTTTCTTCGACCATTTTATCACAGCCCGGAGAACCGGGCGGTCAGCTGCGCCCCCACCTGCCAGGGCTCCTCGTCGGGCAGGATCTGGTAGCTGCCCGAGGCCTGGAACAGGAAGAACCGGCTGATGTTCCAGTTGGCCGAAAGGCCGAAGCTCTCGGAGGTGGTGGCGGCGTCCTGGTACGTGTAGGTGCCGTTGATCTGGACCTTCCGGGTGGGCGCCAGGCCCAGGGTCACGGACCAGCCGTTGGCGTCCTCCTCCTGGTCCGTCCAGGTCCGGCGCCCGGTCCAGCGGACCGACACGATGTCCGAGGGCCGCCAGGTGAGGTTCAGGACCCCGATGCTCTCCCGGCTCTCCGTCCCGCTGCCGTCGGTCCGGTTGTGCTCCACGGAGCCGTCCAGGAGGACCGCCGGGGTGAGGCGGGCGGTGAGGCGGGCGACGCCGTTCAGGGTCCGGGTCGTCGTGTCCGACTCCAGGTTCTCGGCGGTGGAATAGTTGACGTCGAGCCCGGCGTGGAGGTCCGGGTAGATCTCCGCCGAGGCGAGAAGGCCGTAGTGGTAGGAGGTGCCGATCCGGCGGCCGTCTTCGAGGCTGTCGCTCCTCGTGACCGAGGCCCCGAGGTCGAGGGTGTCCAGGGGGGTGGAGGCCAGGGTCAGGGAATAGCTCCGGCTGGTGGTGTCCGGGTCGTTCTCCCGCTGGTCGCGGGTCTCCGAGGCGCCGAGGGTGGAGGAGAAGTACCGTCCCCACGGGGTCCAGCGGAGGCTGCCCGCCTGCGAAGTCTTGTCCCGGTGGGCGCCGGGATCGGGCCGGCTGGCCTCGTAGGACAGGCTGTAGGAGAAGGCCAGGTCTTCCCGCAGCCGGGCGCCCAGGCTCACGTCGGAGTGCCAGCTCCGGTTGGTGGATTCCGACAGCAGGTTGCTCCCGGTGGCCACCACCCGGCGGAAGATCTCGATCTCGCTCACCGAGACCGCCGTGGCCGGGGTGGCCGTGGCCACCACCTTCAGGAACTCCGGGCTCACGGCCGGCAGATCCATCTCGAACCGCCGTTGCGGCCCGTTGTAGGTGAAGGCCAGGTTGGCGGCCGACAGGGACCAATTGTTCCCGTCGCTGCTCACGTAGAGGTCCCACTGGAAGGCCCCGGCGCTGGCGCTGATGTCGTCGGTGGTATAGAGAAAGAGCCGGTCCGCCGCCTGCCCCCCCGTCCGGGCGCCGATGTTCGTCCGGTCCCCCGGGTTGATGGTCACGGCCGCGCTGAAACGGTCCCCGTCGATGAGGGCCGGGGTGGAGGCCAGGGTCCCGGTCTGGGGCGTGGCATCCACCCCCGAGAGGGCCGTGGCCACCGTCACCCGCAGGAACACCACCTGGCCGGCGGGCCGGGCGCCGCGGACCTCCTCGTCGGCCTGGAGGAACTGCTGCGCGAAGGAGAGCGTCAGGCGGTCGCCGAAGAACGCCGCGCTCCCCTGGACCCGGGCCACGTGGGAGTCCGAGAGGTACTCCAGAGCCTGGGAGTTGTCGGTGTTCTCGCGCCGGTCGTAGGCATAGAAGGCCTTGAGCCGCCCGAGGGTCCAGTCGAGGTTGCCGCCGTAGCGGTCGGACTCCGTGTCGATGGCATGCCGGTCCAGGTCGTCCCGGGACCGGTCCTGCCCGTAGAAGAGGCGGAGGGAGGGCCACCAGCGGTGCCGCCACCGGCTCGTCCACGTGGCCTCCCAGGTGCTGTCCGTGAGGTTCGGCCCCTCCGACTCCCGGCGCCGGTTGAGGTTGCCCGACAGGTCCAGCCGGAAGACGTCGTTGTCCAGGGCGAGGCCGAGGGTCGGCGACAGGATCTCGGAGACGGCCGACTCCCGGCGCGTGCGCTGGTACCGGACGGCCCCGCTGTAGTCGATCACCTCGTTGACCTCCGACCCGAAGTCCATGTTGTAGCTCTGGGAGAAGGTATCCAGGGTCTCCCCGTCACCGCTCTCCGAAAAGCGCCAATCGGCGTTGATCCCGAGGGGCGCGGCCCCGGCCGGCCGCTGGGCGGCCCCGAGGATCATCACCGGGAGCAGGAGCAGAACGATCTCAAAAAAGGGGGGGACCCGTCGTCCCCCCTCCCGAAGACCTCCTGTGGCCACTCCCAGCCGCTCCTTTCCCCCGGGTTTCCGCGCCCCCTTCCGGCGATCCGGCGGGAAACCGGCCCCCCGCTAATCCTTGCTGGTGTGGCAGACGAAGCAGCCGCAGTCCGCCGAGGGACTCCCGGCGTCGCAAGCCTGGTAATCCCACCTGAGCATGTCGTCATAGGGACTGCCATGGGCCCGGTGACACGACAGGCACATCACCTGGTCGCCCTGGGCCTCGCCCGCCGCCACGTACACCTGGGCGTCCGGCCCGGTCATGCCGGCGAGGCGCCCCGGGTCCCTGGCCACCGGCACGAGGGGATTGTACGGCCCCGGGGCGGTGCCGTTGGCCGTGTTGTAGAAGTGGTACTCCTTGCCGGGGTCCGTGTCGGCCAACGCCAGGTGCGTGGGGTGCAGGAACCAGGGCGAATGGTTGTCCGGGTTGGAGCCGTCCGTCCACAGGATCCCGTGGAACTGGTCGTGGCATCCCCCGCAGTAGTTGCTCATGGAATTGTCGTCGATTCCATAGGCGTTCGTCGTCCCCCGATACTCGTTGTGGTCGGCGGCGGAGACGGTGTGCTCCCAGTCGGCGTCCTCGATCCCGATGACGCCGGTGTCGCTCTGGCCATGGGCGCTCGAGTTGAGGAAGCGGTACCAGCCGCCGGCCTCCCCCACCGGCCCGGAACCTGAGTCGTCGGCGTGGTGGCGGGGCGTGTGGCAGCTCTCGCAGTTGGAGATCCGCCCGTGACAGGCCATGCATTGCGGCCCCCCCCGGCTGGTGCCCGGCGCCTTGGCCAGGAACTGGTCCTGGGTGATGCCCGGCACGGTGAGACAGTTGTGTCCCTTGGTGTCGTTGCCGCCCCGCACCCAGTAGAAGTTCCCCGCCGCCAGGGGGGTCACCGGCGGGGCCGCCGTGTTCACGACGGGGACCAGGGTACCCCCGCCGAGATCCAGCACGGTCTCCCCCCCGCTGGGGTTGGTGTGGCAGCCGACGCAGTCGTCGGTGGTGAGGTAAGCGTACGGCCCGCCGGCGGCCACCGGTCCGCCGTCCTGGCTGTTGTGCATGGTGTGGCAGTTGGCACAGGGCCCGGTCACCCGGGCCAGGGCCGTGCCGGCGGCCAGGAAGGCCACGGCCGCCGCCGCGCCGCCGACCGCCCCGATGATCCGGCTCCAGGATCCGTTCATCACCCCGTGCTCCCCAGTGCCCGGCGGCCGCCGCCGGTGCATGTCCTCATACCCACCCGAACCTCCCCTCCGCCCCGGGCGGGGCGGAGGGGGGCCGGATCAGGGATCGGTAGGGTTGGGTCGACTAGGTCTTAGTCCTTGGTGGTGTGGCAGATGAAGCAGCCGACGTTACCCGCGCCGCTGCCCGCCACCATGGCGCTGTAGTCCCACCGCAGGGCATCCGCGTAGGGGGTGGCGTGGGCCCGGTGGCACGACAGGCACATCACGATGGCATCGTCCGCCTCGTCGAAGACCGTCTGCTGCACGCCGGGCACCGTGTCGAGGTCGCTCCCCACCGGGGCCACCACGCTGTAGGGCGCCGCGGTGCTGTTGCCGCCGTTGTAGGCGCCGTACTCCTTGTTCTTCACGTTCCCCATGTCGAAGTCGGTGGGATGGCGGATCCAGGCGGACTGCATGCTCCCGTCGTCGGAAGGCCCGAGGTCGCCGGCGCCGCTGTGGAAATCGCCGTGACACTTGGCGCAGAGGGCGCTGATGGTGGAGTTGTCGACGTCGGCCTCCTGGGCGCGGTCATACCCGTTGTACTGGTTGTGGGCCGTCACCGTGGGCTGGTACTCCCAGTCCGAGTCCTCGATGCCGGTGACGCCGAGCAGGAAGCGGTAGCTCTGGGCCACGGTGGAACCGTCGAGCACGCTGTCGTCGCCGTGGTGGGCGCCGGAGACGGCGGTGAAATCGTCGGCCTTCGTGCGGTCGCCGTGGCAGCCGTTGACGCCGGCGCAGGTGAGCTGGCTCAAAAGGGCCTGCCCGCCCGGCGGGGTCAGTCCCAGCTGGGCATCGGAAGCCGCCAGCCCCGCCACGTTGTGCCCGGCGGCGTCGGTGGCGTTTCCGGCGGTGGCCACGAAGTAGAAATTGCCGCCCGCCAGGGTGTCACCCGTGGTGCCGGTCGCGCCGTAGTTGGGCGTAGAGGTGGACAGGATGTAGGGGATGTTGTTGGCGCCGGTGTTGGTGCCGGTATGGCAGCCGATGCAGCCGTTTTCCGTGGCGATCAGGGCCCCGTTGGGGGTACTCACGATGCTCTGGCCGTTCTGGCTGTTGTGCATGGTGTGACACTGGGCGCACTGCCCCTGGACCTTGGCCACGGCGACCCCGGGGGCACCCAGGACGGAGAACGCCAGAAACGCCCCGAAGAGCACCGCCGCTCCGAACAACTCGATTCTCGAACTCCTCATCGCAGAACCTCCTTATTGTTGTGGTGATCTCGGGCCCCCGCCTCCCCATGGCAAGAAGGCCCAACCCCCGCTTCCCCCCAGGGGAACGGGAATGTCCCGTTTCATGACGGCCGAAGCCTTAAAAAATGCAAATATATTTATATTTAACCAAAATTTCCCTTTATTGCCCTTTACTTTTTTTCTATACCCGATACGCTCGGATGTCAATAATCCGATGCGACTTTTTCGCCAAAACGCGCTATAAATCAGCCAGGCGACCGGAACCGACCCATAGTGTCGTTATTCTGACTAAATTGAAAGCTGGCCTTGTTGTAAATATTCTTTGATTACAGGAGGTTATCGTGAAGCATGCAGCGATGGCCAAGTTCATGACGGTTTTGATGATGATCCTCTCCGCCCCCCCCGCCCTGGCCGGCGGCGTGACAGTGAAGGCCGTGGCCGAGCTGAAGGTGGACGACTCGGGCGCGCCCATCGGCTTCCCCGGGGGCGTGGCCTACGCCCCGGACACGGGGGAAACCTACGTCCTCAGCGCCAGCCGGGGCCGGGTCGTGGTCTACGACCGGAACTTCTTCCCGCGGGTCTCCGTGGGGGCCGGCCGGGGCCTCGACCACGTCTCCGGCTTCGCCCTGGGGCCCGACGGGCGGCTCTACGTGGCCCAGGGACCGGCGGGACCCGGGACCCCGGCACGGATCGCCGTCCTGGACGCCGCCTTCTTCCCGGTGCGGGAAATCCCCCTCCGGGATCTCCCCGACGCCGCCTCCTTCCTGCCGGAGCACCTCGCCGTGGCCAGGGACGGCCGCCTCTACGTGGCCGGTCAGAACAGCGTCGGCGTCCTGGTCCTGTCGCCGGAGGGCCGCCTGCTCCACCGGCTGACCCCCAGGGACACCCCGCCGGGCAGCGGCGAGCGGCCCGTCCTGGTGCGCGACGTGGCCATCGACGGCGCCAGCCGCCTCTACCTCCTCAGCGAGGAGACCAGCAAGGTCTACGTGTACGACGCGAAGGAGGAATTCCTCTTCTCGTTCGGCCAGAAGGGCGGCTCCTCCGGCAAGATGAGCCGCCCCAGGGGCCTCGCCCTGGATGAGGCCCGGGGCCGGATCTACGTGGTGGACTACATGCGCCACACGGTCCTCGCCTACGACCTCTCCGGCCGCTACCTCTTCGAGTTCGGCGGCAAGGGCTGGGGACCCGGGTGGTTCAACTTCCCCACGGACGTGGCGGTGGACGATGAAGGCCGCGTCCTGGTGGCGGACCTCTTCAACCACCGCGTCCAGGTCCTGGAGGTCCACCCCCCGGCCGAGCCGGCCGCCGGCGCCACCTCGCCCGCCCCCAAGGGGGCCGAGGAGGAAAAGGCGAACTTCCAGGCGGTCCCCTCCCGGTAGCCCGGCACGCCGCCCCATCGAACGCGCGGAGGGCGCGGCCCCGCTCCGGGGCCGCGCCCTCCGTGGTCTCCGTGCCCGCCCGAAAAGCGGCTACTTGGCCAGGTTGTGGGCGATGTTGTGGCACCTGCCGCACTTCGGGTACTTCTTGTGGATGGACGGGTTGTGGGGGGTCTCGCCGTGGCACTCCTGGCACCGCTTGATCTGCCCGTGCCGGGGGTGGCACTTCGCGCAGGTGAAGGCGGAGTGCTTGGTCACCTTGGCCTTCAGTTGCTCGAAGGGTTTCTCGTGGCAGCCGGCGCAGATGACCTTGGGGGTGTCGGCGCCGTAGGTGACCTTGAGCGGGGTGTGGACCGGGTGGCAGGAGAGGCACCCGGCGGTGTCCAGCTTGGCGTCGGGGCTGTGGGACTCGTGGCACTCGCTGCAGTCGGGCTTTCGCCCGTGGCGGTCGGAGTGGCAGTCGGAGCAGGGCTGGTCGCGGTGGGCGCTGGGCGCCGCCTTCATGGCCTTCGGTATCGCCTCGTGGCAGATCCGGCACTGCCGCTCCAGCTTGGCGGGATCGGGCAGGGAGGCCACCGGGCGGTGGGGATCCTGGTGACACGCAAGGCACTGCTGCACCGCCTTCGCCGGCCCGTGGGGCTGGTCGTGGCAGGCGCCGCACTTCGGCATGATGGCGGCGTAGTTCCGCTTCCGCGGGTTGTAGGCGTGGAACTGCTCGTGGCACTCCGAGCACTCGAGGGCCCGGTGCTTTCCGCCCTCCTTCTGCACCCGCCGGAACTGGGAGATGTGGCACCGGGCGCACTCGGCCGTCTCCAGGGGCTGGACTTCCACGTCGTAGGGGCTCCCCCCCTTCGCCTTCGCCTGGACGGCGGCCTCCTGCCGGGCCGGGGCGACCCGCTGCTGCTCCACGCACCCCGTCCCGGCCAGCACCAGGCCGGCCGCCGCCAAGAACACCACCGTGACCGTCTTGCCGATTTCTCGTCTCATGCCCTCTTCCCTTCCCTTCGTGTCGGCGCCGCGCGCCGGTTCTCGGTTACTTGACCAGGTTGTGCGGGTCCATGTGGCAGTCGAGGCACCGCGGGATCATCTTGTGCTGCGCGGGGGGATGGGGCTTCCCGTGGCAGGTCTCGCACTGCGGCACCACCGGGTGGACCCCCCGGTGGCAGAAGGCGCAGGTGAACTGGCCGTGCTTGGTCTTGGTGTTCTTCAGCAGCTCGGCCTCTTCCTCGTGGCACGGCGCGCAGTAGGCGGTGGGCGTCTCGTTGGGATAGCGGATCACCAGGGGCGAGTGCGCCGGGTGGCAGCCGAGGCAGTCCTTGACCTGCTGCCCCTCCACGTGGGCCTCGTGGCACTTGAAACACTCCGGGATCTGGCCGTGCTTCTCGTGGCAGAAGCTGCAGGCCTGCTCGCTGTGGGCGCTCTTGTTCCCGTGGAGCGTCGCCCCCTCCTTGGCGTGGCAGGTCACGCAGGCCTCGGTGACGTTGTCGCCGAAGGTGATGTCGAGGGGCTTGTGCGGATCCCGGTGGCAGGAAAGGCACCCCTTGAGTTCGAAGTGGGCCTTCCCCTTGTGGCACCGGGAACACTCGGGGATGGTGTCCTCCCCCTTCGGAGGATGCTCCCGGTGACAGCCCCGGCACCCCACCGCCCGGTGCTTTTCACCCTTGGCCGCCACCGTGGCCGGCTGCTCGTCGTGGCATTTCACGCAGTCGGCATCCTGGAGGACCGCCGCGGCGGCCATGGCCTGCGCCACAGGAAAATGAAGAACGAGTGAGAATACGAAAGCGAGAAAGACCTTGTGCCTGCCCTTTTCTGTCCTCATCGAAGTCCCCTTCCTCCCGGCTGAATAGCGATTCATTCCATCTCTAGCAAACCGGTTTGACTGCTGTCAAGCCCCCGGGAAGATCTCCGGGGGAAGTGAATCGGCTCTCGACGTTCCTTGCGGGTTCGATTCTCCGGAGTCCGAATTCGCACGAAACAGGCCGCGGATCGGGGCCGCAGCGGGAGCACGGAGCCGCCCTCGCCTGCGGCGGGCGGGGTTCCCCCGGCGTCTCGGCGGGCCGGGCGCGACGAGAACTCGCCCCGCTTCGCGGGGCTCGGACAGTTTCGTCGCGCTCCTTCCGGCCCCGCCATCGACGCCTTCAGCGCCACAGAGGGCGGGGGACGGCAATGGGCCGGAGGACCGTCTTCCGTCCGAGGTAGCTACTTGCTTTCCGGATCCATGGACGTTCAAGAACGGGCCAGATGCGAGGCGACGACAAATATACTCGGGGTATATCGAGGGGTTGCCAGCTTGGCTCGATCCACATGGAACGTCGAAAACCCCGTGAATCCCGTCACGCCCCGCCGGCCGCCCCCCGGCGGAGGGCGTCGGCGAGGCCCGAGGCCCGGCGGGTCGGGCGGGCGGCCGCCGCCCGGACGAGGCCGGGATCGGACCAGACCGCCACCCGGCGGCGGGCGCGGGTGAGCCCGGTGTAGAGGAGCTCCCGGGTGAGGACCTCCGAGGGGCCGTGGGAGAGGACCAGGAGCACCTCGTCGAATTCGGACCCCTGGCTCTTGTGGACGGTGAGGGCGAAGGCCGGCTCGTGGGCCGGAAGCCGCGAGGGCGGAAACCGCCGGAGACCGCCCTCCCCGCCCTCGAAGAAGACCCGGAACTCACCCCCGGCCTCCGGGTCGGGCCAGAAGACCCCCACGTCGCCGTTCCAGAGCCCGGTGACCGGGTCGTTCCGGGTGACCAGCACCGGGAGCCCACGAAACCACGCGGGGCCGCCGGCCGGGCCGGACCGGCCCGAGAGCCGCCGGGCGACGAGCGCGTTCACCGCCTCGGCCCCGGCGGACCCCCGGCGGAGGGCGCAGAGGACCCGGAAGGCCGAAAGCCGCTCCAGTGCCTCCCCCGGCCCCCCGGCCGCCGCCACCGCCCGGAACCGCGCCTCCACCGCGTCGAAGAGCGCCGCCTCGAACCGCCCGGGCGGCGGAAGGGGGCGGAGCACCGCTGCCTCCCCGGCCGCCCCGGACAGGAGCCGCACCGCGGCGTCGCCGTCGCCGTCGCGGACCGCCCGGCTCACGGCGCCGATCCCGCCCCGGGCCTCGAACCGGTGGCTCCGTTCCAGGACCACCACGGCCCCGGAGAGGGGGCCGGCCGCGGCGTCGCAGACGTCGGCGAGGACCGCCCCGGCCTCCACGGAGGCCAGCTGGTCCCGGTCGCCGAGGAGGACCAACCGCGCCCCGGGCCCCAGCGCGGCGGCCAGCTTCGCCATGAGGGGAAGATCCACCATGGAGGCCTCGTCCACCACCACCACGTCGTGGGGGAGGGGCCGCTCCGGCCCGTGGCGGAAGCGGGTCCCGCCGGGGAGCGGGCCGAGCAGCCGGTGGATGGTGATCCCCGCGGCCGGGAGCGCCGCCCGCCCCTCCGGGGGGAGCTCCCGGGCCAGGGCCGCGGCGGCCTCCCCGAGCCGGGCCGCCGCCTTCCCGGTGGGGGCGGCCAGGGCCACCCGGGGGCCGGGCCCCGGACCCGGCCACGCCGCCGCCAGGGCCGCCAGGGACCGGACCGCCGTGGTGGTCTTGCCCGTCCCGGGGCCGCCGGTGACCACGGCCAGCCGGCGGCGGGCGACGGCCTCGGCGGCCCGGCGCTGCGCCGGGTCCGACCCGCCTCCCGGGAAGAGGTCCGTCAGCGCCCCGGCCAGCCGCCCCTCGTCCACCTCGGCCCGGGCCGCGGCCAGCTCGAGGAGCCGCCGGGCCAGGAGATCCTCGTATTGCCAGTAACGGTGGAGGTAGAGGCGCCCGGCGGCGTCGAGCACCAGGGGCGAGGCGGCGCCCGGGGCCCCCACCACGGGGGAGCGGGCGAGGATCCGGGTCCAGGTCTCGAGGTCCGGCGGCGGCCCCCCGGCCCCGGGCGGAAGGTCCACCGCCCCCTCCGCCGCGGCCCGCAGATCCAGGCAGACGTCGCCCGCCGCCACGGCCCGGCCGAGCAGCCATGCCGCCAGCTCCACCTCCCGGGCCCCGCCGGAACGTTCCGCGGCGAACCGGGCGAAGAGGACCGCCAGGTCCCCGTCGGGACGGCCGTCCCGCTCCCTGGGCATCCCGTCCGTCATCCCGCCTCCCCTCCCCGCTCGATGTAGCCGGCCAGCCGCTCCACGAGGCCCCGGTCCGGCCGGGCCCGGAAGATCCCCGCCTCGCCGTCCCGCTCCACGCCCCGCAGGAAGACGTAGAAGACTCCGCCGAATGCACGCTCGTAGTCGTAGCCGGGCAACCGGGCGGCCAGGTGCCGGTGGAGGGCCGCGGTGTAGAGGAGGTACTGGAGGTGGTAGCCGCCCTCCTCCATGGCGGCGGCCAGCGCCGCCGGGGCGTAGTGGGCCCCGGTGGGGCCGAGGTCGTTGGACTTCCAGTCGAGGAGGTGATACCGCCCGCCCCAGCGGAAGACCAGGTCCGCGGTCCCCCGGAGCCAGCCCCCGGCCCGGGCGAAACCGAGCCCCGCCACCGTGCCGGCGAGATCCGCCGGCACCCCCGGGCCGCCGGGGCCCGAAAGCGCCCGGGCGAGCCCCCCGGGGGAGAGCAGGCCCGCCGGCAGGAGGAACTCCATCTCGTGCACCCGGTCCGCCGGGGCCAGCCCCCGGAGCCGGAGGCCGGGGACCGCGGGGTCGAGGGGCGCGGCCAGCACGTCGTCCAACATCCGGCAGACCGCCGGCGTCCAGCCCGGGTCGAAACCCCACTCCTCGAGGGTGCGCCGGACCGCCCCCGCCGCCCCGGCCCCGCCCGCGGCGTAGTCCGCGCGCTCCATCACGGCGTGCAGGCAGATCCCGGCCCGGGTCCCCCGGGGGAAACCGCGGACGTGGTCCCCGGGGGCCGGGGACGACGCCTCGGGGGCGCCGTCCCCGGGCTCGTCCCAGGCCGGGCCTTCCGGTGCGGGCCGGGCGGCCACGAGCGACGTGAAGCTCAGGACCCGCCGCGGGGGAAAGCGCCGCGAAAAGCTCCGGCAGGACGGCTCGGCGGGGACGCAGACGGGCGGCCGGAAGCATTCACCGCCGGGGGCCGGAAGCGGCCCCCAGGCCACGGCCCCCCCCGAGGCGCGGGCGAGCTCCTCGAGGGCCCCTCGGGCGGCCGCCTCACCGCCCTCCCCGCCCGGGACATCCAGGAGGTAGTCCAGGGCGGACCGCGACCCCGGGCGCCAGGCCACGTGGCACCGGGCCCCGGCACGCGTGACCGCCACGTAGAAACGGCGCAGCTCCTCGGCCAGCTCCTCCCGCTCCCACGCCGCCTGCGCCGCCTCCTCGTGCTCCGGCCTCAGCTCCAGGACCCGCTCCCCCCCGGGCCCGTGGCAGAGGGGGAACCGCGCCTCCTCCCGCCGGGGTCCCGGCGGCAGGTAGGGCAAGAAGACCACCGGGAACTCGAGCCCCTTGGCCCTGTGGATGGTGAGGATCCGGAGGGCCCGGTCCTCCGTCTCGGGGCGCAGGACGGCCTCCTCGCCGCCGGGCGGGTCCAGGATCCGGGCCCCGAGCCACTGGAGGAGCCCCTCCGGGCCGAGATCCTCCTCCGACTCGGCCCGGTGGAGCAGCTCCAGGCAGTGGAAGAGGTTGGTCACCCGCCGGGGCCCGTCCTCGAGGCGGAGCAGCCGCGGCACGACCCCCGCCTCCGCCGCCAGGGCCCGGGCGCCGGCCATGACCCCCCGGCCGCGCCAGACGTCGTGGCAGCGGGCCAGCCTGTCCATCCACTCGGCCAGCCCCTCCTCCGGCAGATCCGCCAGTTCCGCCCCCGTGAGCCCCAAGAGATCCGTGGCCAGGGCCCCCTTGAGCCGGTCCGGCCGCGCCGGGGCCGCGGCGGCGGCCAGCACCCGGTAGAGTTCCTCGGCCTCCCGCGAGGCGAAGACGCTCTCGCGGCTGGCGAGGACCGCCGGGACCCCGCGCCGGCGAAGAAACGCGTGCATCCGCGCCGCCTGGGCGTTGGTGGCCACCAGGACAGCCACGTCACCCGGCCCCACGGGGCGCTCCCCGATCCGGGCGCGCCCGGCGCGGCCCGCCTCGAGCAGCCGCACCACCGCCGCCGCCATCGCCTCGAGGAGGGCCGCGCCGTCGCAGTCCGCCCCGGCGATCCAGAGGTGGAGGGCGGCCCCGCCGTCCCCCGCGGCCTCCAGCCCCGGCGGAGGCGAGGGACGGGGGCGGGCGGGGCGAAAGTTGATCCAGTCGAACAGGAAGGGCGCCTCGCGCCGGGCGAAGAGGGCGTTCACCGCCTGGACGAGCCCCCCGGCGGCCCGCCAGTTGGTCCGGAGGGTGGCCGTCCGGTCGCCGGCGTCCGCCGCCGCCTGCCGGTAGGCGAAGATGTCCGCCCCCCGGAAGCGGTAGATGGCCTGCTTGGGGTCCCCCACCAGGACGAGCCGGGTCCCGCCGCCGCCGAAGGCCTTGCGGAAGATGGCGTACTGGAGGGGATCGGTGTCCTGGAACTCGTCCACGAGCACCGCGCGGAACCGTTCCCGCAGGCGCCGCCCGAGGAGGCCGCCGCCCGGGCCCCGGAGGGCCCCCTCCACCCGGGAGAGGAGGTCGTCGAAGGAGAGCAGGCTCCGGGCCGCCCGCCGGCGGGGCGCCTCGGCCCGGACCCACTCCACCAGCCGCCCGAGGAGGCCCCGGAACCGGAGCTCGCAGCAGGCCCCGGCGGCCTCCCGTGCCCGGCAGAGCTCCTCGCACCGGTCGAAGAAGGGATGGGCGGGGGGGCGGCCGCCCTTCTTGACGGCCCCCGCCAAGGTGGAGGCCCGGAACCGCTCCAGCGTGTCCGCCCGGACCAGGGGCGCCCCGGCCGCGAAGTAGGCCCCCACCTGCGCCGCCCAACCGGGGACGGACGCGGGCCGATACCGGTTCCGGTTGAGCCCCTCCGCGGCCTGGAGGAGCCGGCAGGCCCCCTCCCCGTCGCGCCGCCACTCGGCCGCGGCGGCCTCGAAGGCCGCCCGGAGCCGGGCCTCCGCCGCGGCCATCTCGGCCTCGGGGGGATCCGGCGGGACCGCCACCCGGACCGGCGCGCCCCCCGCGGCCCGAAGCGCCAGCCGCCGCAGCGGCGCCGGGTCCAGCCCCCCGCCCCGCCCCGCCAGGTACTGGTGCAGGATGGCCGGCTCCGGCTGCACGTGGCGGCGCCAGAAGTCCTCCACCACCTCGTCGAGCAGCGGCGCCTCCTCCGATGTCACCTCCGCCTCGAAGTCCATGCCGCACTCGAAGGCGAATTCCTGGAGGGCCCAGTGGCAGAAGCCGTGGATGGTGGTCACCGCCGCCATGTCGAGGTCGGCCCAGGCCGCCCGGAGCCGGTCCAGGGCGGCCGCCCGGTCCGGCGACCGCTCGAGGAGGCCGGCCAGGATGCGATCCTCGCCGGCCTCGCCCGTCTCGAAGGCCCGCCGGGCCTCGGCCAGACGGGCGCGGAGCCGGCCGCGGAGCTCCGCCGTGGCGGCCTCGGTGAAGGTGACCAGGAGGATCTCCCCCACCGGGAGGCCCGTCTCCAGGAGGAGGCGCAGGAACAGGGCCACCAGGGTGTAGGTCTTGCCGGTGCCGGCCGAGGCCTCCACCAGGTGGAGGCCGGGCTCGAGGGGCGCAAAGGGATCGAACTCGGGTCTCCTCATGGGCGATCCTGCGCGAAGTCTGCAGAAAAGGGGACGCCACCGGGAGAGGCCGCGGGGAGGCGCGCGGCGCCCGGGGCGCCGCCCCGGCCCGCGCATCTTTGGTGGCCTCGTAAAAAGGCCTCTGAGTGGGTGGCCAAGCAAAGATCGGGCTGTTGCGTGGACTTGGCTCCCCAAGACCCGAATCCGGATGACCAAGGGAGAGGATTCGGCGTCTCGGCGGGGCGGGGGGCGGCGATGGCCCGAAAGGTCCTCTGCGTGGATGGCCAGGCAAGAGCCGCCGCGGCCCATGATCGGCCTCTTGTGCCGTCCCCCGGCACCTGCACGGATGGATAGGCGAAAATCGCCAAGGACAGGCACCACTGAGGATGGCTAAGCGAGAATCGCCAAGGACAAGGCGCGACCATCGCGAGGAACGAGGCGTACTTGAGGCACGCCGCAGTGACGGTGCGATGGGAAGCACCGCCGCCAAGCGTTCCGCTTGGCGATCCCCGCGACGCCATCGACGCCATCATCGTTCCACCGCCTCCATCATGGGCCCGAAGACCGCCGCGGCTACGGCGGCGAAGTCCTCGTCGTCCGGAAAGCCTCGATGGCAGAGCCGATTCCACGGATCTGCCCCCTCGCCCGGCCGCCGGGGGCTCCCCTCCCAGCACCGGCGGGCCTGCGCCAGGGCCCGTTCCCGGTCGCCGGAGCGGGCCGCCGCCTCCGCGAAGGCCAGGGAGCTTTCGGGGAAGAAGGGGACCGGCCGGCGCCACCCCTCCCGGAAGAGCGAGACGAGGCCGGCCAGCGGGACGAGGGGGTCCGCCACGGGGCCGAGCCCGAAGTCGCCCCCTTCCCGGCCCAGGAAGCGGCTCCGCACCCGCGCCCCGGGCCGCCGGGCCTGGACCAGGAGATGCGCGATCCAGAGCCCCACCTTGTCCCGGGCCCGCACCCGCCCGCCCCGGTAGCGGAGGGGGCCGGAGGGCCAGACGCCGTCCACGGCGCCCCGGATGCGGCCCGCCGGGGTCTCGAGGTCCACCTCGAGGGTCTCGGGCCCGGCGCCGCCGGCGGCCTCCCGGACCCGCCCGGCCAGGTGCCAGGCCGCCCCCATGGCCCGCCGGAAGGCCTGCTCGCCGGCGGCGCCGGGGGGAAGGAGCCCCTTCTCCCGGGCCACGGGCAGGTAGTCCAGGGGCGCCTCCCCCCGGAGGATCCAGGCGACGAGGTCTTCCACCAGGCGGAACCGGTCGAGGCCCGAGAGGGTGAACGGCTCCCGGTCGGCCGGCGCCTCCTCGGGGGTCGCCAGGGCGAGCCCCAGGCGCTCCCGGAGGAAGAACTCGGCCGGGCCCCGGAAGAAGCGGTCGAGGTCCCGGACCTCCACCGGCGCCCCGGCCCCTTCTTCGTCGGGCAGGGGCCGGGGGAGGAAGGGCGGGGGCGGCGCCGGCGGGGCGGCGCCGGCCTCCATGGCCTCGCAGGCCTCCCGGGAGAAGGAGAAGAGCGGCCCCTCCCCCGAGAAGTAGTCCGGGTGGAACGGGTGGAGCCGTTCGTGGACCAGGACCTGGTCCCGGACCGGGCCGCCGTCCTCGCCGGCGAAGGCCCGGTCCAGGGCATCGAGGAGTTCCCCCACGAGGGCGGAGGGCGGCCGGAGGGTCTTCTCCCGCGGCTCCCAGCCCACGTAGCTCACGTAGAAGACGTCGCGGGCGGCTAGGAGGGCCTCCAGGAAGGCGAGCCGGTCCTCCGCCCGGGGGTCCGGGTCCCCCGGCCGGGGATCGGCGGCGAGGAGATCGAAGCCGGGAGGGCGGGCCGCCCGGGGGAAGACCCCGTCGTCCATGCCCACCAGGGCCACCACTCGGGCGGGGACCCCCCGGAGCGCCGGGATGGACCCGAAGGTGACGCCCCCGGCCGAGACCGCCTCCCCGTGGCCGCCCTCCCCCAGCCGGGCCGCGAGCCAGGCGCGCACCACCGCCGCGGAGACGGGGCGCCGGGCCCCCCAGACCGTTTCGGCCTCCCGGAGCTCCAGGAGGCGGCGGCGCAGCCGGAGGACCTCCGCGGCCTCGTCCTCGCCGGGCTCGAAGAGGTCCGCCAGGAAGCCCTCGAGGAGGTCGGCCCACCGGGCCGGCGGCCGGGGCGCCGGGAGGGCCTCGGCCGCGCGGAAGAGGCGGTGGAGGCAGGCGGCGCAACGCCCGAGTGCCCGGGCCTCCTCGCCCTCGGCGTCCGCGTAGGGCAGGATCCCGTCGTAGAGCGTGGTCCCGTCGCCCGCCATGGCAAATCCCAGGGCCAGGCGCCGGAGGCCGGCGGCCCAGGTGAAGTCGTCCCCGGCGGCGGCACCGATCACCCGTTCCCGGTGGGCCGCGTCCCGGCCCCAGCGGACCCGGGCGGCCTCGACCCAGCGCCGGGCGGCGGCGAGGTCGCCCTCGTCGATGCCGAAGCGGCGGGCCACCGCCGGCACCGCCATGAAGTCGAGGACGTCGGGGGCCCCGAGCCGCCCACCCCCCAGCTCGAGCAGGCGGAGGAGGGCCCCGGCGACGCCGCCCCGGCCCGGCCCGCCGCCGCCCGAAACGGCATAGGGGATCTCCCCGCCCCGACGCCGGGCCCCGAAGACGGCGTCGATGTAGGGCGCGTAGGCTGTGATGTCCGGTGCCATGACCAGGACGTCCCAGGGCTGGATCTCCGGGTGCGCCTCGAAGACGGCCAAGAGGTTCTCGTAGAGGGCCTCCATCTCGCGCATGGGGCCGTGGCAGGCGTGGACCTGGATGGACCGGTCGGCCCGCGGCACCCGGACCCGGTCGGCCCCCCGCCGCTCCCGCAGGTCGAGGATGTCCCCCTGGAGGCGGGCGAGCATCCCGGCGCCGTCCGGCGCCGCGAAACACTCCGTCTCCGCCGCCGGCAGCTCGACCAGGGCGTCGAAGAAGGGGCGGGCCGCCCGCCCCCAGGAGGCCAAAAGCGGGTGCCCCTCCTCGTAGTGGAGCTCCGGCCCGGCGGCGCCGGAGCGGCGCACCCGGCGCAACCGCTCCCGCTCGGAGACCAGGTCGGTCCAGAACTGCCGGGAGGGATTGGGGACGAAGAGGAGGACCTCGCTCACCCGGCCGAGCCGGGGGACGAGGTCGAGCACCGGACGCGGCAGGAGGGTGAAGCCGAAGAAGGTGACCCGCCGGGGCCAGGGGCCCGGTGCGCCGCCGTCGAGGGCCTCCACCAGGGCCAGGTACCGGGCGGCCCAGTGGTCCGCCGGCGGCTCCCCCAGGGCGAGCCGCCAGAGCCGGGCCTGCCAGCCCCGCCCCCGCCCCCGGCTCCAGCCGAGCACTAGCTCCGGCCGGTAGAGGGCGTAACGCTCGAAGGCGGCCGCCAGCCGCCGCGCCAGGGCGAGGCACCGGCGGCCGTCGTCGTCGCCCTCGAGGTAGCGGGCGACCTCCCCGAACCCCTCCCGGCCGGCCGCCTCGGGCAAGACCTCCACGAGGCGCCAGACAAGGGCCTCGCGGCCGAGGAGCGGCGGCCCGCCGCCCGGGGACAGCCCCCCGGCCAGGTCCGCCACGAGGGCCCCCGGGAAGGGGTACCGGGCGTTGGCCCAGACGCCGAGCCGCTGCGCCAGGCCCGCCGCCGCCCACCGGGCCACGGCCCGCGAGGGGACCACCACGGTCTCGGGCCGCAGGGGGTCGGGATCCGGGTCGTTCCGGAACACCTCCGCCAGGACGTCGAGCAGGACCTCGGGGCGGTTTCCGGAAAAGAGGCGGACGGGGGACATGGGGCCTTTCCCCGGCCGGAAACGCCGGCCGGACTGGTGAAACCATTCTGTCCCGCCCGGGCGGCGGCCGCAAGGGCCTGCTGGCCGGACCCGGCCCGAGGGGCTATGATGGGTCCTGGATCCGTGGGCGTTCAAGAACGGGCCGGGTGCACGGCGGCGAAGTCCCGGGCGACTCGGCCCGATGGCCACTGAAAGCCGCCGCGGATCCAGGGGGACGCATGATGAGTGGATGGCCGGGCGAAGATCGCCGGATGCACGACGCGACCGCCGCGGAAAGCGGGACCTGCCCGGGTGCGCCGCGGTGACGATGCGATGAGAGGCCACGCCGCCATCGGCGGCCTTCGCCGCGCCGGCGGGGAACCCGCCGTCCTGGTCGCCCTGGTCCTGGCCGCCCTCGCGGTCTCGGCCATCCACCCCGCGGACCGCCTCACCTGGTTCCTCGAGGCCTTCCCGGTGCTCGTGGGCCTCCCGCTGGCCCTGGCCACGCACCGGGCCTTTCCCCTGACGCCCCTCCTCCAGCGCCTGCTGGTGCTCCACGCGCTGATCCTCCTCGGCGGGGCCCACTACACCTACGCCAAGGTCCCCCTGGGCTTCTGGCTCCAGGACCTCCTCCACCTGACGCGGAACCCCTACGACCGCATCGGGCACCTGGCCCAGGGCTTCGTGCCCGCCATCCTGGCCCGGGAGGTCCTCCTGCGCCGCTCGCCCCTTCGGCCCGGGAAGTGGCTCTTCTTCCTGGTGGTCTGCGTCTGCCTGGCCGTCAGCGCCTTCTACGAGCTGATCGAGTGGTGGACGGCCCTGGCCGGCGGGGCCTCCGCCCAGGCCTTCCTCGGCACCCAGGGCGACGTGTGGGACACCCAGTGGGACATGTTCTGCGCGCTGATCGGGGCGGTGGCCGCCCAACTCCTCCTGGCCCGGCCCCACGACCGCGCCCTGGCGCGGCTCGGGAGGTCCCGCCCGCCGGCGTGAGCCGGCCGGAAGCGCCGCGGCGCGCGAGGACCGCACCTTGCGGGCCCGCTCCCCGGCGGGCAATATGGGCGGGACGCCGGCCCCGCCGGGGGCCGAGATCACCCCGAGGAGGATCCCATGCTGAAAGACGGAGAAAAGGGCGCCGTGCTCCAGCGCGACAAGACCACCTACGCCATCGTCCCCCACGCCGCCCTGGGGGTGGTGACGCCCGACTACCTGCGCCGCCTGGCGGACACCGCCGAGCGCTTCGGCGCCCAGGCCCTCAAGATCACCAGCGCGGAACGGATCGCCCTGGTGGGCATCCGGGAGGCGGACATCGACGCCGCCTGGCAGATGCTGGGCGAACCCCCGGGTCACGCCGTGGGGGCCTGCGTCCGCAGCATCAAGGCCTGCCCCGGGGCCGCCTTCTGCCGCCTCGGCCAGCAGGACTCCCTCGCCCTCGGCGCCGAGCTCGACAAGCGCTACCACGGCCGCCGGCTCCCCGGGAAGTTCAAGATGGGCGTCTCCGGCTGCATCAACCAGTGCGCCGAGAACTGCATCAAGGACCTCGCCTTCACCGGGAAGGCCAAGGGCTGGACGGTGACCGTTGGCGGAAACGGCGGCTCGCGCCCCCGCCTGGCCGACGTCCTGGCCGAGGGCGTCGACGACGCGGCGGCCCTCGAGATCGCCGAGCGGGTGGTGGCCTACTTCGAGCAGAACGCCAAGAAGGCCGACCGGCTGGGGCGCCTCATCGACCGGGTCGGGTTCGAGGCCTTCCGCTCGGCCGTCCTCGGCTGAGCCCCTGCCCCGGCCCGAACGCAAAGCGGGGCGGGCCCTCGAGGGCCCGCCCCGCCGCCTTCACTCGACCGGGCGAAGGGTTCAGTAGCCTTCCTCGTGCCCCCCGGCCTCCGCCGGCCCGGCGGCGAAGGTCCGGTACGTCCAGGCCTGGTAGGCGATGACCACGGGCACCAGCACCAGGGCCACGCCCAGCATGATCTTGAGGGTCAGGGGGCTCGACGACGAGTTGAAGGCCGTGAGCGTGGCCGCCGGGTCGAGGCTCGAAGGGTAGAGGGCCGGGTAGAGCCCCGCCACCCCGAAGAAGGCGGCGCCGGCGATGGTCACCGCCGAGGCGGTCCAGGCCCGCCACCACCGCCCCTGGCCCAGGAAGAAGCGGGTCGCGAGGAGCGCCGCCACCGCCACGGCCGGGATCAGGAAGAGGGCCGGGGCCGCGAGGTAGTTGGCGTAGAGGGAGGTCGCCTTCCAGCTCGCGGCGAAAAAGGCCACGGCGGCCGCGGCCAGCGCCCACCAGAGGCGCCCCGCCAGGGCCGCGGCCCGGTCCCGGAGCGCCCCCGTGCTCCGGGCGGCCAGCCACAGGCACCCGTGCACCATGAAGAGCAGCACGAAGAGCACTCCACCGAGGAGGCCGTAGGGGTTGAGCAGGGTCAGGAGGCTGCCGTGGAAGACGCCCCGGGTGTCGAAGGGCACGCCCTGGAAGATGTTGGCGAAGGCCACGCCCAGGAGCAGGGCCGGCAGGAAGCTCGCCGCCGACAGGACGAGGTCCCAGAAACCCCGCCACCGCTCGCTCTCCATGTGCCCCCGGTATTCCATGGCGATGCCCCGGAAGATGAGGGCGAAGAGCAGCCACAGGAGGGGGGCGTAGAGGGTGCTGAACATCACCGCGTAGGTGCCGGGGAAGGCGGCGAAGGTGACCCCGCCCGCCGTGATGAGCCAGACCTCGTTGCCGTCCCAGAAGGGCCCCATGGAATTGTAAACGGTCCGCTTCTCCTCCTCCGTCTTCGCCAGCGCGGGCATCAGGGCGCCGAGGCCGAGATCGAAGCCGTCCAGCACGAAGTAGACGGTCCAGAGCACTCCCCAGATGATGAACCAGATGGTCTCGAGCATGGTGAGATCCCCCTTTCCCTAGGCGGCGGGCGCCGGCTCGGGCCCCCTTCGGGCGTACCGGGCCATGAGGTAATAGGCCAAAATCCCCAGCCCCGTGTAGACCCCCACGAAGGCCGCCAGCGAGACGGCGACCTGCGAGGCGGCCACGGGGGAGACCGCGTCCGAGGTCCGCATGAGGCCGTAGACGATCCAGGGCTGGCGCCCCACCTCGGCGAGGATCCAGCCGAGTTCGATGGCGATGTAGGGCAGGGGGATGGCCCAGACCATGATCCGCAGGTAGGTGGGGCTGTCCACCAGGTCGTTCCGCTTGAACCACCCCACCACGGTGAGCAGCACGAAGAGGAGACCGAGCCCCACCATGATCCGGAAGGAGAGGAACGAGACGAGGACGGGTGGGCGCTCGTCGGCGGGGAAGTCGTTGAGCCCCTTCACCGTGGCCTTGGGGTCGTGGTAGGCGAGCAGGCTCAGAAAGCCCGGCAACCGGCCGATCTCCACGGCGTTCCGGCCCGCCGCCTCGTCCGGGACGAGAAAGAGGGTCATGGGCGCGCCCTCGGTGGTCTCCCAGAGGGACTCCATGGCGGCGAGCTTCGTGGGCTGCGCCTCGGCCACCTCCGCCCCGTTGAGGTGCCCCTGGACCACCTCGAAGATGGAGAAGACCAGGGCGAAGACGAGCCCGATCCGGAAGGACCGGGTGAAGAAGGGGACCTCGTTCCGGCGGAGCAGGTGCCAGGCGCTCACCCCCATCACGAAGAAGCCCGAAAGGATGTAGGCCCCGCTCACGGTGTGAAGGAACTCGACCCAGGCGAACTTCTGGGTCACCACCGCCAGGAAGTCCGCCAGCTCCGCCCGGCCGTTCCGGAGCACGTAGCCCACCGGGTGCTGCATCCAGGCGTTGGCGATGAGGATCCAGATGGCGGAGAAGGTGGACGCCCCGGCCACGAGCCACATGGTGAGGGCGTGCATCCGGGGCGAGAGCCGCTTCCAGCCGAAGATCCAGACCCCGATGAAGGTGGACTCCAGGAAGAAGGCCAGGGTCGCCTCGATGGCCAGCAGCGACCCGAAGATGTCGCCCACGTAGGCCGAGTACCGGGACCAGTTGGTCCCGAACTGGAACTCCAGGGTGATCCCCGTCACCACGCCGATGGCGAAGTTGATGAGGAAGAGGCGGCCCCAGAAGCGGGCCATCCGCCGGTACTCCTCGTCGCCCGTCCGGACGTAGCGGGTCTCCATGACGGCCACGAGGACCGAAAGGCCCAGCGTGAGCGGCACGAAGAGAAAGTGGAACAAGGTGGCGGCGGCGAACTGCAGCCGCGACAGCATCAAGGCGTCCATGGTCTCGGGTCCCTCCTTTCCGTCTTCCGTGGTTCCCGGCCGGGCCCCTCCCGGCCGATCCCCCGTCCCTTCGGGGCGTCCCTTTCAGCCAGTCAGTTCCCATCCAGGGCCGCCTCGGCCAAGCGGCCCACGGTGACCTCCTCGAACCGGCCCCCGCGGAAGAGTCGAAAGACCGCCCCGTCTTCCCGCAGGGCCTCCAGCGCCGCCCGGGCCTCTCCCGGACCCGTCCCGGCCAGCACCCAGGCGGCCAGGCCCCGCAGGGCCGGATCCGCGGCCCGCAGGAACGGGGCCGCGTGGCGGCCCGCATCGAGGGCCCGCGCGAGGTCCGGCCGGGCCTCGGCCAGGCGCCCCACCCCCCAGAGGGCCCCCCGCTGGAGCGGCGGGTACTCGAGGAAGTTCCCGTCCTCCCGGATGTAGGAGACCAGGATGGGGGCGTATTCCTCCGCCAGGCCCTCGTGCCGCGCCAGGATCTCGCCCATGGCCTCGGGGGCGCCCCAGCCGATGCCCCCGGACTCGTCGTTGAGGCTCCACATGAGGCGCCGGACCACCACCCGGGCCGCCTCCGGGTCCTCGGCGGCCAGGCGCGCCGTGACCTCGCCCAGGGCCCGGACGGCCCCCCACCGCACGCGCTCGTCCCCGTGGCAGAAGAGGCCCACCAGGGGGCTGACGGCCCGCCGGGGCGGCAGGCGCCGGATCTCGGCGAGCGCCCGATCGGGCTCCTTCTCCAGGAGCGACGCCAGGCGGCGCCGGAGCCCGCCCCGGGCCGCGCCGCCCGCCCCCGGGGCCCTCCTCACTCCATGTGCTCCATCTCGCGGCCGCAGCAGAGCGGTACCGAGGCGCCCTCCGCCACGTCCATGTACTTGTTGCAGACGGTGCAGACATAGGTGCCCGCCCGGGCCTTCCGGTCCGAGAAGGCGGTCTTGCCCCCGGGGACGCCCTCGATCAGGAAACGGGCGAGCCGTTCCTTGACCGGGACGTATTCGCCGATGGGGACGAGCTTCTTCCCCTCCTGGGCGCAACCCACGATCACCCGCCAGAGCACCTCCAGGGCGGCGGTCTCCGCCTCGGTCTCCGGCCGCATCTCCACCACGTTCCGGTCCACGTCGATCCGCATGTCACTTCCGTCCTTTCTTTCTTGCGTCGCGCCGCCGGCCCTCAAAAGGCCTCTTTCACCGAGCGGCCCACCTTCCGGCCGAGCTCCACGCAGTCGCGGAGGGAGTCGTGGGTGGGGACGTACTTGATCCGGACCCCGGGGTCCACCACCTGGAACTTCATCTCCTCCATGGCCTGGGTCATGAGCTTCACCGCCTCCCCGCTCCAGCCGTAGGACCCGAAGGCGGCGCCGAGCTTGTTCGCGGGCCGGAGCCCCTTCATGTAGGCGAGCATGCCCGCCATCCGGGGCAAGAGCCCGTTGTTGAGGGTGGACGAGCCGAAGACCAGGGCCTTGGCCCCGAGGACCTCGGTCATGACGTCGCTCCGGTGACACGCCCGGAGGTTCATGATCCGGACCGGGACGCCCTCGTCCTGGATGCCGTCGGCCACGGCCTTGGCCATCTTCTCGGTGCTGTGCCACATGGTGTCGTAGATCACCACGGCCCGGGGCTCGCCCTCCTGCCGCGCCCAGCGGCCGTAGGCCTCGAGGATCCGGCCCGGCTCGCGCCGCCAGATGAGGCCGTGGTCCGGGGCGATGACGTCGATGGGAATCCCCATCTCCTGCACCGAGGCCAGCAGCTTGGTGACCAGCGGGGAGTAGAGGAGGAGGATGTTGGCGTAGTACTTGGCCGCGTGGTCCATGAGCTCCGAGGTGTCCACCTCGTCGTCGAAGCGCTGGCTCGTGGCCCAGTGCTGCCCGAAGGCGTCGCTGGAGATGAGGACCCGGTCCTCCACGAGGTACGAGAACATGCTGTCGGGCCAGTGGAGCATCCGGGTCTCGAGGAAGCGGACGGTCCGGGCGCCCAGGGAGATCTCGCCCCCGTTGGGGACCACCTCCAGGGGCCAGTCCTCCCGGTGGTAGTGGTCGATGAGGGCCTTCTTCCCCATGGCGGAGCAGAAGACCTTCTCGGGCCGGATGCGGTCGATCACCTCGCCCACGCACCCCGAGTGGTCCATCTCCACGTGGTTCACCACCAGGTAATCAATCTTCGACGGGTCCACGATGTTGTGGATCCGGTGGAGGAGGTCGTTCTTGAAGGGCGCACGGACGGTGTCGAAGAGGGTGATCTTCTCGTCCATGACGAGGTAGGCGTTGTAGGTGCTGCCCTTCCAGGTGGAGTAGCCGTGGAAGTCCCGGATGTTCCAGTCCACGGCCCCGACCCAGAAGATGTCCTTCTTGATCTCAACAGGCTGCATGGGTCACGTCCTTTCTCTCCTGTCGCGCCGGGCCGTACGTCCCCGCCCCCCCCCGGGGGGGCGGGGGGCATCCCGGGCCTCTTACTCGCACTCGAAGGCGTCCTTGGCCGCGCCGCAGACCGGGCAGGTCCAGCCATCGGGAAGGTCTTCGAAGGCGGTGCCGGGGGCGACGCCGCCAGCGGGATCGCCTTCTGCGGGGTCGTACACGTAGCCGCACACACTGCAGGTACACTTCTTCATGGATCGCTCCTTGTCGCTTTGTCGCTTTCTTCGCTTTCCGGGGGTGCCCCGGGGTTCAGGCCCGGGCGGCGGCCTTGTCCGCCTCCGCCACGGAGCCCGGCCCGGCCAGGGGCCGGAAGTTCTCCTTGCTCGCGCCGCAGACCGGGCACCGCCAGTCGTCGGGGAGGTCCTCGAAACGGGTCCCCTTGGGGATCTTCCCCTTCCGGTCGCCCCGGTCCGGGTCGTAGATATAGCCACAGTTGAGAGTCTGGCACTGCCACATCTCTTCGGGTGCCGCCATGGTGCTGCCTCCGTCGTCCTTTCGTCACGCCGGGGCTCAGGCCCCGGCCGCCTGCCCGGGCGGGGTGAAGACCCGCTGCCCGAGCTCGTTGTCGATCATGAGCAGCCCGCCGGCGGCATCGCCGGCGAGCCGGAGCTTCTTGACCACGGCGCTGGCCGAGGCCTCCTCCTCCACCTGCTCGGAGACGAACCACTGGAGGAAGATCTGGGTGGCGTGGTCCCGCTCCGCCACGGCGAGGTTCATGAGGTCGTTGATGAGCCCCGTGACCTTCTGCTCGTGGGCGTAGGCGTCCTCGAAGGCCGCCAGCGGCGAGTCCCACTCCGTGGGCGGCGCGTCGATGGCCGAAAGGCGGACCCGCCCGCCCCGCTCGTTGATGAAGTCGTAGATCTTCATGGCGTGGGCCACTTCCTCCTGGGTCTGGGCCCGCATCCAGGCCGCGCAACCGGGCAGATCCACCGACTCGAAGTAGGCCACCATGGAGAGGTAGAGGTAGGCGGAGTAGAGTTCCGCGTTCACCTGGCGGTTCAAGGCCGCCTCCATCTTCTCGCTCAGCATCCCGGCCACCTCCCTATGCCTTCCACAGCCCGTGGAGGTTGCAGTACTCGCGGGCGGTCACGGAGGCGGCGTCGATGCGGAAGAAGGCCTCCGGGGCGTCGCCGGGTCGGAGGAACTTCCGGCAGGTCCGGCCGTCGTCGGTGACCACCTGGATCCACTCGATGTAGTGTTTCTCCTCCATGGGATGCGGGACACTGCCCACCTTCACCAGGAAACCACCCTCCCGCTTCTCCACCACCGGGACGTGCTTCTCCTGCGCGGCGTCCACGGTGTTGGCCTCGAAGCGCTTCATGGGCTGGTTGCAGCAGACCAGTTCGCCGGCCCCCTCATGGACCATCTCCACGATGTTGCCGCAGACTTCGCACTTGTAGATCTCGAGCTTCTTCGTCATCGGGACTCCTCCTTTTCCTTTCGCGGCGGCGGCGCCGTTACGCTGTCGTCCGGGGTTCGACCGGTCTCACCAGAGCCAGCCGCCCTTGTGCTTCTTGAGCTTGAAATCCAGCCAGTCCTTCATCGCCTGGAGGTTCTTCGCCTGGACCCACCGGCCATTGGCGAAGACCCCGTAGTCCGCCCCGCCCATGGCGGCGGCGAAGCGGACGGAATTGCCGTAGAACAACCATTGCTCCACCCACATCTTCTCGATGGCCTCGTTGAAGATGCTGTCCTTCTGCTCGAGCCCCTTGGCCGCGCCCTCGTCCCAGGCCCGGAGGAGGATCCGGGTGGCCGCCAGGGTCATGGCGTTGGTGGTCTCGATGGCCCGGTCGAAGCGGGCGTAGTGGCCCTCCACCCAGCCCCGGCTGTGGCAGGCGCGGCAGACGGCCTGCATGGCGGCCCGCCGGCGGGCCTGCTCGTCCTTGTCGATGAGGAAGGCGGCGGCGGGCTCGCCGGTGAGCTCCGTGGGCAGCGGCAGCCCGGCCCGGTTCCGGATGACGGTGGTGTCCGGCGACTTCGGGTGCGCGTGGGCGTAGACGAGCCCGAAGATCCGCCAGCCGATCCGGTCGTTCATCCGGTGGCTCCGGCGGGCCACCACCTCGCCCTCGTCGGTGACCACCAGGCTGGCGTGGCAGGTGGCGCAGGTGGGCGCGGTGAAATCCCGCCCCACCACCCAGGGGACGGCGGAGAAGTTCCACTCCTTGCCGACGGAGGCGAAGAGGTTGCCGTGCTTGCTCACCTGGTAGACCTTGTAGGCCGGGACGTCCGGGCCCTTGTGGCACTGGCCGCAGGTGTAGGGCTTGCGCGCCACCTCGATGGAGAACCCGTGCCGGGGATGGCAGGAGGTGCAGGCCCCCAGGGTCCCGTCCGGGTTCACCCGGCCCACCCCCTGGTTGGGCCAGCCGGTGAGGATGGGGAAGTCCATCTCGCCGAGGTCGGTCTCCACGGTCCGCGTCCCGGCCACCTTGACCTCCGTCCCGTGGCACGAGAAGCAGGAATCGGCGAGGGTGAGGTCGTCGGGCGACTCCAGCCGGGTCCCTTCCTCCGTCACCACCTGGACCCCGTCCGTGGTCTCCACCAGGTTGTGGTAGACGGGATTGGCGTGGAGGTTGCCGTAGGCGTGGGACATGATGTTCTGGTCGTACTGCGCCCGTTCCTCCGGGTGGCAGGCGGCGCAGTCGGCCGGTGTCACCACCACGTGGACGCGGTAGCCGTTGTGGTCGAAGGTGTCGGCGTGGGCGTCGGGGTTGGCGGTGTGGCACTCGGCGCACCCCACCACGGTCATCCGGAGCCCCGGGGGCACCTGGTCCGCGGAGACCCGGCGCTCGAGCGCCGGCCGCTCCAGGGCGGCCATGGGGGTCGTCGCGGCGTGCCGGCTGGCCTTCCAGTCGGCCACGATCCCCGGGGTGGCCACGGCGTGGCAGGAGAGGCACTCCTCGGTGGCCTCGCTCACCTCCGGCGCCGCGGCGGCGGCCCCCGCCGCCGGGATGACCGCCACCAAGGCGGCGGCCGCCAGGGCCGTCCATCCCCTTGCAGTGTGGAATCTCGGTCTCATCTCTTCGCCTCCTCCAGCGTCGTCGTTCCTCATCGGCCCGGGCCTTCCACGGTGAGACGCAGCTCGGCGGTGTTCACCCGGATCGGCGCCGCCTCGTCGGCGGGCAATTCCAGGAGCCGTGCCACGGCGGCCGGGACCTGGGCGTACTTGAGCTCGGCCCGGACCCGGAGTTCACCCGGCGCCGCCGTCTCCGGGACCCGCCAGGTGTAGGTCTCGATCTTCGTCTCCCGGGGCCCGATCCGGTAATCCACGCGGGTATTGTCCGCCGTGTACCACTGGCAGATGGTCATCCGGCCCTTGGGGTCGAAGAAGGGCCGCCGGAAGATCCGGGAACCCGCCGGGGCCGGGGCGTCCCGCTCCACCCCGTCGAAGCCGCGGATGCCCAGGATCTCGCCCATGGCCACGTAGGCCCGGGCCGCCGGGTCCGCCACGGTGTAGGCCTCGCCGGCGAAACCCTTCCGGTCCACGGGGAGCCGGTAGGTGCGGCCCGCGGCGTCCACCGCCGTGACCTCGAGCCAGAGCATCCGCTCCTCGGTGGAGCCCGTGGGGATGAAGTGACCGGCCTTGCCGTTGAAGAGCGCCACCCGGATCACCGCCGTCCCGCCGGGACGCACCTTGGGCCGTTCCGCGTAGAGGGCCACGTCCACGGCCCCGGCGAGCTTCGAGGGGACGTGGGAGCCGTGGAAGTTGTGATGGGCGACGTCGGCGCGCTCCCGGCCGCCCCGGGCGGCCTTCCCGGGGGCCCGGTACATGTGGCAGTCCTGGCAGCGCGTCCCCTCCCGGGCGTAGGGACCGGCCTTCCACTCGCGGTAGGTGCTCTTCACCCAGGCGCCGTAGGGGCTCTGTTCATCGTGGCAGGTGGCGCAGAGCTCAGGGCTCCGAACGAAGTCCGAGCGCTGCACCCGGTGGTACGGGGAGCGGCCGTCGCCGCGCCCCCCGCGCTTCACCTTGCCCGGGGCCAGTTCATAACTGAAGTTGAAGGGCTCGGCCGCGGAACTGCCGGTGACGGTGTGGCAGACGTCGCAGGTCACCCCCTCGTTGGCCCGGGTGCCCTCGCCGGCGGGCTTCGGGGGGATGTCCCCGGCCAGGAAGGCCAGGGGCGCGTGGCAGGCGATACAGCCCGATCGGACCCCGGCCACCTTGGGCTCAGTGCCCGAATGCGGCAGGGCGAGGCGGAAGTACTCCGCCTGGTCCCAGGGGTGGGTGAAGGACTGGGCCATGAGGCTCTGTTCCCACTCCTCGAAGATCCGGGGGTGGCACCCCCGGCACCGCGCGGCCCGGTCGAAGGCCGCGTAGGGATGGGACCCCGGCGCAGCCGCCGGCGCCTCGCCGCCTCCCACGGCCAGGGCGGCGGCGAGGGCCGCCAGCACCACCCGTATCCCGTTTCCGACTGCGCGCTTCATGACCGCCTCCTCTACCCCGCCCAAAGTTTCGCCTCAGGCGCCCTTGGCGTGGCGTGCCAGGTACGCCGCCACGCCCTCGGCCGTGGGCTTCATGGCCTCTTCCCCCTTGTGCCAGTCGGCGGGACAGACGTCGCCGTGGGCCTCGTGGAACTGCAGGGCGTCCAGGACCCGGAGGGCCTCGTCCACGCTCCGGCCGATGGGAAGGTCGTTCACCAAGGCATGACGCACCACGCCCTCCCGGTCGATGAGGAACAGCCCCCGCAGCGCCACCGCCTCGTCGTGCAGCACGCCGTAGGCCCGGGAGATCTCCTTCTTGAGGTCCGAGACCAGGGGGTAGCGGATGGCACCGATGCCGCCCTGCTCCACGGGGGTGTTGCGCCAGGCGAAATGGGTATACTCGGAATCCACGGAGACGCCGATGACGTCGCAGTTCCGCTCCTGGAACTCCGCCAAGCGCCGGTCGAAGGCGATGATCTCCGACGGGCAGACGAAGGTGAAGTCCAGGGGATAGAAGAAGAGGACCACGTAACGGCCCCGGTAGGCCGAGAGCGAAAGGTCCTCGATGGTGCCCCCGGGCATCACGGCCTTTGCCGTGAAATCGGGGGCCGGGCGGGTGACGATGGTGTCCATGGCCATCTCCTCCTCAGATCCTTCCATCCAACTTCGACGGTAGTGGACTCGGTGCCGGTGTCAAGCCGCCGGTCACCAGTTCTCGGCCAAGAGCTCGAAGTAGTCCCTCGGGTGGGCGCAGGCCGGGCACTTTTCGGGCGCCTCCTCCCCCTCGTGGAGGTAGCCGCAATTCAGGCACCGCCACGTGGCCTTTCCCTCCCGCCGGAAGACCCGGTCCTTCTCGATGTTGGCCGCCAGCGCCCGGTAGCGCCGCTCGTGCTGGCGTTCCGCCACGGCGATGGCCTCGAAGACGGCGGCGATCTCCGCAAAGCCCTCGGCCCGGGCCACCTCGGCGAATTCCGGGTACATCCGGGTCTGCTCGTAGTTTTCACCCGCCGCGGCGGCCAGGAGGTTGTCGCGGGTGGTGCCGATGGTCCCCGCCGGGAAGGCGGCGGCCACCTCGACCTCCCCGCCCTCGAGCATCTTGAAGAGGCGCTTGGCGTGCTCCTTCTCCTGGTCGGCCGTTTCCGCGAAGATGCGGGCGATCTGGACGTAGCCTTCCTTCTTCGCCTGGCTGGCGAAGTAGGTGTAGCGGTTCCTGGCCTGCGACTCGCCGGCGAAGGCGGTGAGGATGTTGGCCTCGGTCCGGGTTCCCTTGAGACTCTTTTCCATGGCGTGACTCCTCCGATAAGCGTTCTCGGCACCCGGCCGACGGGCCGGGGCCTGGTTTTCGTCGCTTCCCCTCGCCGCCGCCCCGGTCACGATCCGGCGCCGGGCCCCTCCGCGCCCCGGCAGGCGGGGCAGACCCCCCGGAACTCGAGGCGGTGGGCCAGCAGCCGGTACCCGGTGACCTGTTCGAGCCGGGCCTGGGGGAGGTCCACCGGCGGTATCCCGTGGACGTCGTCCACCCGGCCGCACCGGACACACCGGACGTGGTAGTGAAGGCCCGGGTCCCCGTCGTAACGCTTCGGGCCGCCGGCCACGTCGAGCCGCTGGATGAGGCCCTCCCGGGCCATGAGCTCCAGGTTCCGGTAGACCGTGGCCAGGCTGATCCTCGGGATCCGTTTCCGGACCATCTCGTAGACCTCGTCGGCGGTCGGGTGGGTGGTGACGCCCCGGAGCTCCTCCAGGATCACCGCCCGCTGCCGCGTCATCTTGAGGGGAGGGCGAATATCCATAATTCAAAAATGATAATTGTTACTATCATCAATCCAGGCGGTTGTCAAGCCCCCCGGAACGTCGTGCAGGAAAGGCGCCGGGCCGAGAAGAATCAGGTTACAGGGGCCCGCGGGGAACTGCCCCGCATCGGGACCGGCGGCATCAGTCGCCCGAGACCGTCACCTCTCCCTCGAGGCGCTCGATGATCCGGGGACCGATGCCCTTGACGCGGCGGAGGTCCTCCACCGAGGTGAAGGGACCGTGGCGCTCGCGCTCGGCCACGATGGCCCGGGCCTTGGCGGGCCCGATGTAGGGCAGCTGCTCGAGGGCGGCGACGTCCGCCGTGTTCACGTTGACCGCGGCCCAGGCCGCGGCGGAGAAGAGGAACAACAAGACAAAGGCCAGCGACAGGATCTTCTGCATGGAATCCACCTCCAACGGGTCGGCGGCCCGGCGCCCGGCTCCAGGTTAGCCAAGGCGGCCGCCCGGCACAAGCCGCCCCGGCCCCGGCGGCCTCACTGGAGGTCCATCAGCTCCTCGACGGCCTGGCGGGGCCCGGCCGCCACGAGGACGTCCCGGTCCCGAACCCGGTACTCCCCGAGGGGCACCAGCACCCGGGGGGCCGCGTCCCCGTCGCGGGTACGGACGAAGAGGATCTGGAGCCCGTAGCGCACCCGGATGTCCAGCTCCCGCAGGGTCCGGCCCACGAAGCTCCTCGGGGCCGGAAGCTCCGCCAGGAGGTACCCGTCCCCGATGTCCACGTGCCGGACGCGGTCGAGGGCGGCGGTGGCACTGGCCACCGCGCCGGCGAGGTCCCGGCGGTAGATCTCCCGGCTGTAGGCCCGAAGCACGTCCTTCTCGAGGAGGGACCCCACGATGCGCCGCGGGTTCTCGGGGTCCACCACGGCGATCTCGTCGCGCCCCCCCTCGGCCAGGATCTGGACCGCCACGTCCAGGGTGTCCTCGGTGGTCACCCGGGGCACGTCCGGGTGCACCATGTCCGCGGCCACCACCACCCCCTGGAGGTCCTCCCGCTGGAAGGCGAAGAACCGGACGTCCTCGAGGGAGAGGGTCCCCAGGAGTTCCTCCTCCATGTTCACCACGAAGAAGGCCCCGCGTCCGCGGCGCAGGATGACGTCCAGGACCTCCCGGAAGGGGGTCGTGCCGGGGATGATGGCCGGGAGGGGATCCATGACGTCCCGGACCCGGACGGACTTGAGGACGTTGGGGTCCTCCTCGCGGGCCAGGTCCACCCCGCGCCGCCGGAGCTTCACCGTGTAGATGGAGTCCTTCTCGAGCAGGGTGGCCAGGAGGGTGCTCACCACGCAGGCCGCCATGAGCGGCGGGATGATGGTGTATTCGTCCGTCAGCTCGAAGATCATGATGATGGCCGTGATGGGGGCGTGGGTGGCGGCGGCCACCACGGCCCCCATGGTCACCAGGGCGTAGGCGCCGGAGGCGGCCGTCACGGCGGGGAAGGCGTGGTGCACGAAGGTCCCGAGCACCCCGCCCGTCACCGCGCCGAGGAAGAGCGACGGGGCGAAGACGCCCCCCGACCCCCCCGAGCCGATGGTGAGCGAGGTGGCCGCCAGCTTCGCGAGCAGGAGCAGCGCCAGCATCCCCGCCGGCAGGGCCCCCACCAGGGCCTGGTTGATGGTCTCGTAGCCCACGCCGAAGACGTGGGGGAGCCGGATCCCGACGGCCCCCACGAGGAGCCCGCCGAGGACCGCCTTCAGGGGCTCGGGGAAGGGCAGCCACTCGAAGAGGTCCTCGCAGGCGGTCAGCGTCTTGATGAAGGCCAGGGCCACGAGGCCGGACGCCGCCCCGACCACCATGTAGATGGGGAGCTCCAGGGGGCTGACGAGGTGGTAGGGGGGCACCTCGAAGGCCGGGAAGTTGCCGAGGAAGTGGCGCGAGACCACCGTGGCCACCACCGACGAGATCACGATGGGACTGAACTGGGGCACCCGGAAGTCGCCGAGGATGATCTCCACGGCGAAGAGCGCCCCGGCGATGGGGGCGTTGAAGGTGGCGGCGATCCCGGCGGCCGCACCGCAGGCCACCAGGGTCCGGAGCTGCCGCGGCGTCACCTTGAGCACCTGGCCGACGGCCGAGCCCAGGGCGGAGCCGATCTGGACGATGGGCCCCTCGCGCCCCACCGAGCCGCCGGAGGAGATGCAGACGGCCGAGGCGAGGGACTTCACCAGGACCACCCGGGGCCGGATGGCGCCTCCCCGGAGCATCACCGCCTCCATGACCTCCGGCACCCCGTGCCCCTTGGCCTCCTTGGCGAAGTAGTAGACCAGCGGCCCCACCACGAGGCCGCCGAGGGCCGGGGCCGCCACCCGCCAGGTCCACGGGTGGGAGAGGGCCAGGTGGAGGAGGTCCCGGCCCCCGCCCCAGAAAAGGGTCTGGAAGAGCTTGATGAGTTCCCGGAAGGCCACGGCCCCGAAGCCGCCGGCCAGGCCGCAGACGATGGCCACCAGCACCATGAAGAGGTGCTCGCCGAAGAGGGCCCGGCGGCCGCCCCTCGGCGGAGGGCGGAAGAGACGCCGGCGCATGGCGGGCCGGGAGGGCGTCATCCTGGATCCGTGGCGGCCTTCAGCGGGCATCGGGCCGAATCGCCTGGAGCTTGAGATCATGGGCGGACATGGCCTTCCGTGGCGGACTCACCCCGCCGCCCTTCGGGGCGCTCGACAACGGGCCCGGCTGGCCTCGCAAAAAGGCCTCTGAGGAGATGGCCGAACGAGAATCGCCAAGGGCAAGGCGCGACCCTCGCGAGGAACGAGGCGTACTTGAAGTACGCCGCAGTGACGATGCGATGGGAGGCAACGCCGTAATTGGTGATTCCCGCAACGCCATCATCCTTCGGCGATCCCCCCGCGGGGGGATCACTTCTCCACCGGTTCCCAGTGCTTCTGCGGGGTCCGCCGCACCACCAGCAGGGAACCGGGATCGAGGCCGATGTGGTCCCGCTCGGAGGGATGGAAGATCCCCAGGACGCCGATGTAGGGGGCGCTCATGTGCTCCAGGGCGTCGCGGATGCCCGCCGGCGTGCGCGGGGGCGGCACGGGGCCCGGCGCCGGCGCCGTGGCGTTGTCCTCCGGCGGGGGGGGATACATGGCCTGTTGGAGGGCCACGGCCACGAGGTGCACCGCGTCCCAGGCCGCGCCGCCGGCGAAGAGGGCCTCGGGGGCGGCGTCGTCGGCCCAGATGAGGATCTGGCGGAAGTAGCTCCCCACGGCGTAGGCGCAGACGTGGGACGGAGCGAGGTCCGTCCCCTCGAGCAGCGGCGGGAGCACCGCCCACAGCTCCTGCCCGGGCGGCAGCACCTCGAGAAGGTCCCCGGAGAGCAAGGTGGGCGGCACCGCCAGCCTCAGCCCGAGCCCGTAGGCGGACCGGAGCAGGGTGAGCCCCTGGCTCCGGGGCCCCCAGACCACCACCATCTCGGCCCCTTCGGCCTTCATGGCCTGGAGCTGGGAACGCATGTCGGTGTCCTTCGCCCCGAAGTGGGCGGCCTCGGCCACCTCCAGGCGAAACTCCGGGGCGTAGGCCTTGAGCCAGAGGAAGGCCTCGGACCCGGCCGGATCGTCGGAGGCGAGGATCCCGATCCGGCGGATGAAACGCCGCGCCAGGCCCTGATAGAGGACCCGCATGACCGCGGATCGCGGCGGGTAGACGCCGAAGCTCCAGGTGACGGCCCGCCCGCGCCGGTGCGGCGCCAGGAGCTCCTCCCCCGCCGTGAGCACCACCGGCACCTTCCGGGTGTCGGCGTAACCCCGGAGGGCGGGGACCAGCTCCGGCGTGCTGGGGCCGAGGAGCACCACCGCCCCTTCCCGGTCCACCAGGGTCTTGGCCTTGCGAAGCAGCCGCTCCGCCTCCCCCCAGGTGTCGGCGATGACGAGCTCCAGCCGGTGCCCGCCGATCCCGCCCCGCTGGTTGAGGGCCTCCACGGCCTGCCGGGCGGCGATGAGGGCCGCCGTCCCCTCCCGCTGCCGCTCCCCGGAAAGGTCCCACAGGGCGCCGATCCGGATGGGGGGCAGGGCCGCGTCCAGCCCCGGGCGGGCGTCCGGCGGCGGATCCGCCGCCGCCGGCTGGGCCTGGGCGCGCCCGGCCGGAAGCAGGAGCAGGAGCACGGCCAGGAAGACGAGGCCGAGCGCCGGCCTCCGGCCGGTACCGGCCCTCATGCTTCACCCCCCCGCATCATCCCCCTCCCCGCTTCGGGGCCGGGGCGCCGCCCTGGATCCTTTCGAGCTTCTTCCGCGCGTAGCCGGCCTGGGGACTCTTGGGATAGGCCGCGACGAGCTTGGTGAGCACCGTCCGGGCGCTCTCCACGTCCTTGAGCTTCAGGAAGGCGTAGCCCTGCTTGAGGAGCGCGTCCGGGACCTTGTTGCTCTGGGGAAACTCGCGGATCACCTTCTGGTAGGCCAAGACCGCCTCTTCGTAGCGGCCGAGGTTGTACTCGCACTCCCCGATCCAGAAGTGGGCGTTGGCCACCCGCTTCCCCCGGGGATGGCGGGTGAGGTAGCCGCGGAAGACCTCCTCGGCCTCGGCGTATCTCCCCTTGACGTAGAGGTCGCGGGCCTTCTGGTAGAGGTCCACCTTGGCCTCGGCGGCCCGGCGCCGGGCCTCCTCCGCCTTCCGGGCCGCCTCGGCGGAGGCCTGGAGCAGCTTCACCTCCTTGACGAGGTCTTCCACCCGCTTCGAGAGAACCGCCACCTGGTCGGCCAGGGCCTGGCGGGCCGCGGCGTCGGCGGCCCGGTCCTTCTCCGCCTGGTACTCGGCCTTTTCGAGCCGCCCGCCGACCTTCAGGATCTCGGTCTGGAGCGCGTCCACCCGGCTCGAGAGATCGGCCAGGCGGCTGCGGACCGAGCCGATCTCCTTCCGGCTCTCCATCTGGAGGTCCTTTGCCACGGCGTCCAGGACCCCCTGCATGGCGGCGATGCGGTTGTCCTGGGCCTGGTTCTCCACCGCCAGCCCCTGGATGCGCCGCTCGAGCATCCGGACCTGGTCGGTGGTGGCGCACCCGGAGAGCACCGCCGCCGCCAGGAGCACCGCCGCCGCCACGGCCGCCCGGCAGCCCCCCCCTCTTCCCTCCATCGTCACATGGCGTCTCATCGCATCGTCCTCCCGTCCAGCGCCGCCGGCCGCCTCCGCCCGCGGAACGGCCGCGCGCCCGGGTTCCAGTATCCCATCCCGGCCCGCAAAATCAAGGGCCGCCGGGCGCCGCCTCCGGCCCCCAGCTCGGCATGGCGACCCCGTCGCCCGCCGTGAGGAGCAGCCGCTGGAACTCCCCGTCCGCGAACATCACGTAGAGGGCCTTTCTCCCGCCGTAGCGGGTGGAGCTGAAGAGGATCTGGCGGCCGTCCGGCGACCAGGCGGGGTTCTCGTTGCTGCCCGCCGTGGTGAGCTGGACGGGGTCGCCGCCCTCCGCCGGGATGGTGAAGACCTGGAAGGTGCCCTCCACCCGGCCGACGTAGGCGATCCGGTCCCCCCGGGGCGACCACTGGGGATCGGTGTTGTAGTCGCCCTGGTAGGTAAGGCGGCGGATCTCGCCGCTGGCCGTGTCCAGGACGTAGACCTGGGGGGAGCCGCCCCGGTCCGAGACGAAGGCGAGCCGTCGCCCGTCCGGGGCCCAGGTGGGCGAGACGTTGATGCTCGGCCCCCAGGTGAGCCGGCGGAGCACCCGCCCCTCGAGGTCCATGAGGTAGATGTCCGGGGAGCCGTCCTTGCTGAGGGTCACGGCCAGCCGCCGCCCGTCCGGGTGCCAGGCCGGGGCGATGTTGAGCCCGTCGAAGGCGGCCAGGCGCCGGGTCTTCCCGGTCTGGAGGTCCTTCAGGTAGAGGGCCGGCCGCCCCGTTCGGTAGGAGGTGTAGGCGAGGTAGCGCCCGTCGGGCGAAAGGCGGGGCGAGACGGTGATGCCCCGGTCGAAGGTCTCCCGGCGGAGGCCGTAGCCGTCGAAGTCGGCGGTGTAGACCTCCTTGGCGCCGTTCATGGTGATCACCGCTGCGATCCGGGAGAGGCTCACCCCGCCCTCCCCGGTCACCGCCCGGAGCACCACGTCGCAGAAGCGATGGGCCATGGTCCGCAGATCCGCCGTCCGCCCCGTGTACCGGCGCCCGTCCATGAAGTCGCCGGTGGCCTGATCGAAGAGCCGGAGCTCCGCCACCAGGGTCTCCCCGGTCACGCGCACGCTTCCCTTGACCAGGTAGTCCACCCGGAACCGGCTCCAGTCCGCGTCCGGCCGTCCCCCGTAGACCGCGGGATCGAGCACCGAGAAGACGCCGTGGAAGGCGAGGTCGTCGGAGAGGATGCGGGCCAGGCGCCGGCCGGCCGCCGCCTCCTCCGCCGACCCCGACTCGGGGAGGAGGTACGGGACGGCGATGGGGATCTGCTTGAGGTAGGGGGAGGTGATGTCGATGTAGACCCGAGCCCGGGCCGGCGCCCCCCACCCCGTCCAGAGGACGGCGAAGAACAAAACGGCCGCCAGCGACGCCCCGGGGCGCCCGAAACGCTTCATGCCCATGACCCTATCGCCCCACGCCTTCCGGGCCGAACCGGATTCCGATCTCCACCGGCCCCGGCCGGAGCGGGGCGGGCAGCGGAGGCAGCTCCCCGGCCGCCGTCACCGCCAGCCGGGCGGCCCGGTCGAAGAACCGCGCCCCGGAGGATTTCTCCATCCACGCCTTCACCACCCGGCCCTCGGCCGAGATCCGGATCACCATCACGCACTCGAGCCCCCGTTCCTTCGAAAGCTCCACCGGAACCGCCCAGTTCCGCCGCACCCGAGGGTAGACCTCCTCGTCGGCGTAGCGCTGGAGCACCACCTCGAGGGCCGTCCCGAGCCGCCCGCCACCGGCGGCCGTCCCGTTTCCGGCCCGGTCCGTTCCGGCGGCCGGCGCACCCTGCCCGCTCCGGGCGGCCGCCGCCAGCTCGGCGAGCCGCCGCTCCAGCCGCCGCTCGGCCGCCTCCCGTTTCTTCTCCTCCTCCAGCGCCCGGAGCCGGGCCTCGAGCCGGGCGAGGGCCTCCCGGGAAAGGCGCGTGGCGTTGTCCTCCCGGGGCGCCGGCCGGGGCCGGAGCGAGACCGCCTTCTCGGCCTCGGGCACCCGGGGGGCCGGTGCCGGCCGGGGCGGCGGGGCGGCGGGGCGGATCGCTTCCACCGGGACGAGGCGCACCCGGTAGACCGGCGGCAGGGGCCGCGGCCGGGCCAGCCAGCGGGCCGCGGTCTGGACCGCCGCCGCCGCGAGGAGATGCAGGGCCAGGGCCACGGCGAGGCCTTCCTGCCACTGGCGGTCCCACACGGCCTACCGGCCCTCCCGGCGCCCCTCCGTGCGGGGCGGGGCGGCCTCCGTGACGAGCCCCAGGTCCTCGATGCCCGCCGCGCGCACCGCCGCCACCACCTCGGCCACCACCCCGTAGGGCACCCGCCTGTCGGCCCGGAGAAGCACCTGCGCCCCGCGCCGCCGGGCGCGCCGGTCGGCCAGGAGCCCCGGGAGCTCCTCCAGCGACACCCGGATCCGGTCGAGGGCCACCGAGCCGTCGGCGCGGACCGTGACCACCAGGGGGCGGGTCTTCTGGTGGAGGGGCCGGGCGGTGACCTTGGGCAGATCCACCTCGAGGCCCTTGGTCATCATGGGGGCGGTCACCATGAAGACGATGAGCAGCACCAGCACCACGTCCACGAGGGGTGTGACGTTGATCTCGGCCATGTACCGGCGGCCCCGGCGGCCGCCTCCCCCGGCGGAGAGCACGGCCTAGCCCCCGGACGGCCGCCCGCCGCCCTTCACGGCCAGCTGGCGGTCCACCATGTTCAGGAAGTCCTTGGCCAGCATGTAGAGCCGGTCTTCCATGAAGGCGAGGCGGTTGGTGAAGGCGTTGAAGGCCACCACGGCGGGGATGGCCGCGGCCAGGCCCGCCGCCGTGGCCACCAGGGCCTCGGAGATGCCCGGCGCCACGGTGGCGAGGCTCGCCGTTCCCTGGAGCCCGATCTCGTGGAAGCTCCGCATGATCCCCCAGACGGTGCCGAAGAGCCCGATGAAGGGGGCGGTGTTCCCCGTGGTGGCGAGGAACGGAACGCCTTGCTCCAGGCGCCCGAGCTCGCCCCGGATCCCCTTCTCCAAGGCCCGCTCCAGGGTGGCGAGCAGGATCCGGCGCCGCTCGGCGGCATCGACGGCGGGCATCTCCTGGTGGAGGCGGCGGAGGGCCTCGTAGCCCTGGGAGAAGACCACCGCCAGGGGGGCCCCGGCGGCCTGCCGCGCGGCCTCGTGGATCCGGGCCAGGGGGATCCCGGAGCGGAACCGCTGCTCGAAGGCGTCGTTGAGGCCCCGGACGCGCCGGAAGAGCCGGAACTTCACCACGATCACCGTCCAGCAGAGGACGGAGAAGGCCACCAGCACCAGGAGGACCAGCTGCACCACGGGCCCGGAGCCGAGGACCATGGCCCAGACGTTACCGGCGATGGGAGTCGACATGGAAGGCGTCACCTCCGCGTGCAATCGGGTGTGGCTTCGCCGGGGCGACCCGGCTCCCTGGACAAAACCATGTTTCGGCCCGCCCCGCCACCCCGGTCCGGGAAGACCCCGGCGGCCGCGGCCCGGCGGAAGAGTTCCGCCACCGCCGCCTCCCCCTCCGCCCCGATCTCCTCGGTGAACGCCGTCACGTAGAGCCCGATGTGGGCCCGGATCACCCCGGGGTCCAGCTCCCGGGCATGGGCGGCCACGAACTCCCGGGAGGCGTCGGGGTGTTTCCGGGCATGGCGGACGCTGGCGGCCAGGGCCCGGTCCACCGCCCGGATCCGCTCCTCGCCGAGGGCCCGCCGGGCCACGATCCCGCCGAGGGGGATGGGCCGACCGGTGACCGCCTCCCACCAGGCCCCGAGGTCCTGGAGGCAGACGAGGCCCAGTTCCCGGTAGGTGAAACGGCTCTCGTGGATGACCACGCCGGCCGGCACCTCGCCCGCGGCCACGGCCCCGGGGATCCGGGAGAAGAGCATGGGCTCGAACCGCCGGGCCCCGGGCAGGAAGAGCCGGAGGAGGAGGGCCGCCGTGGTCAGGGAGCCGGGGACCGCGATGGGCCCGCCGGCCGCGGCCTCCGGCGCCATGGGCGCCCGGGCGAGCAGCAGCGGCCCGCACCCCCGGCCCAGGGCGCTCCCCGACCGGAGCAGCACGTAGTCGTCCACCGCCAGGCCGAAGGCGTGGAAGGAGACCTTGGCCACGTCGAGCCGCCCCGCCAGGACGAGCCGGTTGAGTTCCTCCACGTCGGCCACCGTGAGCTCCCACTCGAAGGGCGAGGCCACCCGCCCGTGGAGCAGGGCGTCGAAGATGAAGGTGTCGTTGGGGCAAGGGGAGATCCCCAGGCGCAGCCGCTCCCTAGCCACCGGTCCGCACCTCCGCCGCCGGGGCCAGGGCCTCGAGGGCCGCGGCCGCCGCCGGGGCCAGGGCCTCGAGGGCCTCCCGCACCCGCCACCGGGCGCGGTCCGGCTCGCCCGCGACGTTGCTCACGGCCCGCAGCTCCACGAGGCAGGCCCCGGCCGCCCGGCAGGCCAGGGCCGCCGCCGCCCCCTCCATGTTCTCGGCCAGGGCCCGGAAACGGCGTCCGAGGGCCGCCGCCCGCTCCGGGGTCCCGCTGGCGCAGGAGACGGTCACCAGGCGGCCGGTCTTCGGGGCGGCGGCGTCCAGGGCCCCGCCCAGGCGCCGGTGCCCCTCGTCCAGGGGAAACCGCTCCGGGACCTCTTCCCCCTCCACCTCGATGGGGACCACGCCCCCGGCGGTGCACCGGCCGAGATCCCCGAAGACCTCCTCGGTGGCCAGGCAGAGATCCCCCGCATCGAGGCCCGCCCCCGGAAAGGCCCCCGCCACCCCGGCGAGCACCACCACCCGGTCCCCGTGCCGGGCCAGGCGCCGCGCCACGGCGGCGGCGGCCGCCGCCGGGCCGACTCCGGTCACGAGGACGGGCACCCCGAGGGCCCGGGCCGAGGCCCGGAGAGGCTCGAGCTCCAGCCGCGTCGGCACGGCGAGCACCACCCCGCCCCCGCCGGCTCCGCCCGGGGCCGCCGGGCTCATCCCCGCCGCCCCGCGGCCAGGGCCGCGAGCAGCAGGCCCCCGGAGATGGCCACGATGGCGCCGGAGGCCGGCCAGTCGAACGCCACCGCCGCCACGAGCCCCCCCGCCACCGACACCAGGGCCGCGGCCACGGACCGGAGCACGGCCCCCCGGAAGCTCCGCGCCGAGACCAGCCCCGCCGCGGCCGGCACCACGAGGAGGGCCGCCACGAGCAGCAGCCCCACCACCCGCATCCCGATCACCACGGTCACGGCGGCGAGCCCCACCACCAGGCCGTCGAGCCGCCCCACGGCGAGCCCCGCCGCCCGGGCCGTCTCCCGGTCGAAGGTGTCGTAGATGAGCTCGTGGTAGCAGAGGGCCACCGCCGCGATGACCGCCGCGGCCAGCCCGCCGGCGATCCAGACCTCCCCGGGATCGATGGCGAGGATGCTCCCGAAGAGGTAGGAGAGGAGTTCCGCGTTGAAGTCGCCGGCCAGGGAGGCGAGGATCACGCCGGCGGCCATCCCCAGGCTCGCCAGGATGCCGATCCCCGTGTCGCCCCCGAGCCCGGCCCGGTCCTTGAGCCGGACCATGGCCCAGGCCGCGGCGAGGGCCACGGCGAGGGCCACGGGCAAGGGCGCCGTCCCGGTGAAGAGGGCCAGCGCCACCCCGCCGAAGGTGACGTGGGCGAGACCGTGGCCCACCATGGCCTCCCGCCGGAGCACCAGGAAGACCCCGAGCACCGCGCAGCTGCCCCCCACGAGGAGCCCGGCGGCCAGGGCCCGCTGCATGAAGCCGTAGGTGAAGACCTGGAGCCATTCCATGGTCATGCCGGTGCCGCGCCCGTCGGCCCTACGCCCCGGCGGGCGCGGCGAGGGCCGCGGCGATCTCGTCCTGGAGCGCCGTCACCGCGACCAGGGGATCCGCGGCGTCCCGGACGGGCCGCCCCACCACCACGTGGTCCGCGCCGGCCGCCACCGCCTCGCCGGCCGTGGCCTTCCGGCGCTGGTCGTCCCCGGGGCCCGGGCCCGCCGGGCGGATCCCCGGGGTCACCACCAGGAGCCCGTCCCCCAGCTCGGCCCGCACCCGGGCGGCCTCGCGGCCCGAGGCCACGATCCCGTCGCAGCCGAGTTCCTGCGCCCGCCGGGCCCGCCGCAACACCAGGTCTTCCACGGACCCCGTCATTCCCATGGCCCGGAGGTCCGACTCGTCGAAGCTGGTCAGCACCGTCACCGCCAGGAGCCGCACGTCGCCCTTGGCGGCCACGGCGGCCCGGAGGATGGCGTCGTTGCCGTGGACGGTGGCGAAGCTAACCCCCCGGCCGGCGAGCTGGGCCACGGCCAGGCGGACCGTCTCCGGGACGTCGAAGAACTTGAGGTCCAGCATCACCTCGTGGCCCCGGGCGAGGATCCAGTCCACCACGCCGAAGCCGGCGGCGAGGAAGAGCTGGAGCCCCACCTTGAAGAACCGGACCCTGGGCTCGAGACGCCGCACCCAGTCCCGGGCCGCCGCCCCGGTGGGGACGTCCAGGGCGAAGATGATCCGTTTTTCCAGGGGGATGTCCCGGCGTGCCATGCGGCCTCCCTTCGGCCCGCGCCCCGCCCGGCCGGAGCGGCGCGGCGCGGCGCCGGCACGGGCAGGATACCAGAATCGCCCCGCGCCGACAGCCCTCCGGCCCGGGCGACGCCGTCTACGCCGTGGCCCGCTCCCGGCGCAGGACCCGGCCGGCCAGCCGCCGGAGGTCCTCCGCCACCAGGTAGAGGCTCGGGATGAGGAGCAGGGTGATCCCCGTGGCGAAGAGGATACCGAAGCCCAGGCTGATGGCCATGGGGATCAGGAACCGGGCCTGGACGCTGGTCTCGAGGATCATGGGGGTGAGCCCGAAGAAGGTGGTGAGCGAGGTGAGGAGGATGGGCCGGAAGCGCCGCCGGCCGGCCTCCTTCACCGCCGCGAGCAGCACCATTCCCTCGGCCCGGTTCCGGTTCACCTGGTCGATGAGCAGCAGCGAGTCGTTGACCACCACCCCGGAGAGCGCCACGATCCCGAACAGGCTGAGGATGCTCAGGTTGTAACCCATGACGAGGTGGCCCACCGCCGCGCCCACCACGCCGAAGGGGATGGCGGCCATGATGATGAGGGGCTGGACGTAGCTCCGAAAGGGGATGGCCAGGAGGGCATAGATGGCGAAGAGCGCCAGGGCGAACCCCCGCATCATGCTCGCCATGGACTCCCGCCGTTCCTTCTCCTCCCCCTCGAAGCTGTAGGAGAGGCCCGGGTAGTCCGCCGCCAGCGATCGGAGGACTCCGCCGGCCAGGGCCGCCTTGATCTGGTCCACCTCGGCCGACCGGCTGTCCACGCTGGCCGTGACGTCCACCACCCGCTTCTGGTCCACCCGGTGGATCTCGCTGTAGCCCCGGGTCTCGGTCACCGTGGCGGCCTGCCGGAGGGGGAGTTCCCCCCCGCCGGGGGTCCGGATGCGGACCCGGTCCAGGGAGGCCAGCCGGTGCCGCTCCCCGGCCGGGTAGCGCACCATGACCTTCACCTCGTTGCGGCCCCGCTGGAGCCGCAGCGCCTCGGCCCCGTAGTAGAAGGAGCGGATCTGGCGGCCGAGGTCCTCCTCGGTGACCCCGAGGGTCAGGGCCGCCGGCGTGAGCCGGAACCGAAACTCCCGCTTCCCCGGCGGGTTGTCGTCGGCGATGTCGCCCACGCCCCGGAAGCCGGCCAGCGCCGCCTTGACCCGCCGGGCCGCGGCCTTGAGCACCGCGAAATCCTCGTGGGCGAGCCGGACGTCGATGTTGGCCCCGAGCCGCATGACGTTGGAGGTGAAGGTGAGGACCTCGGCCCCGGGGACCTCCCCCACCGCCCGCCGCCAGGCGTCGTTCACGTCGGCCGCGGCCACGTCGCGGTACTCGCTCTTGACGAGCAGCATGGCGATGTCGGCGAGGTGCCCGCCGGAGCTGGTGGCGCCGGTGGCGCCCGGGCCGCCGGCGGCCATGGTCCCCCCCACCACGGTGTAGACATGGCGAAGGATGCGCCCGCCCTCGGCGTCCTTGTCGAACCGGGCCGCCACCCGTCGACCCTTGCGGACGATCTCGGCCACGGCCCGGGCCGTCTCGTCCACCGGGGTCCCCCTGGGCATCTCGAGGTGGACCCGGATGACGTCCCCGTCCACCTCGGGCATGAACCGGAACTTGAGGATGCCGCCCTTGACGAGCCCGAAGGTCACGAGGAGCACCGCCACCGCCACGGCCACCGAGACGTAGCGCCACTTGAGAGAGAGAGCCAGGAGCCGGGCGTAGGGCCCCCGGATGAACCCGTCGAGCCGGGCCGCCACCCACCGGCGGGGCCGGTCCACCCAGCGCGCGGCGAAACCGCCGGGCCTGGGCGGCCGGGGCCGGCCGTGGCCGAGGTGGGCCGGGAGCACGAAGAGCGACTCCACCAGCGAGACCGAGAGGATGGAGATCACCACCAGGGGGATCACCCGGATGAACTTCCCCATCATGCCCGAGACGGCGGCGAGCGGGACGAAGGCCGCCACCGTGGTGAGCACCGAGAAAATCACCGGGACGCCCACCTCCCGGACCCCGTCCACGGCGGCGCGGAGGTAGTCCTTCCCCCGCTGGCGGTGCTCGAAGACGTTCTCCCCCACAACGATGGCGTCGTCCACCACGATCCCGAGGGCCATGATGAAGGCGAAGAGGGAGATCATGTTGATGGAGACGTCGAGGGCCGGCATGAAGAAGAGGGCCCCCAGGAAGGAGATGGGGATCCCCAGCATCACCCAGAAGGCGAGCCGGATCTGGAGGAAGAGCCCCAGGGTCACGAAGACCAGGACGAAGCCCATGGCGGCGTTCTTGAGGAGCAGCCGCTCGCGGTCCCGGAGGATCTCCGAGCGGTCGTTCCAGGTGGCCAGGTGGAGGGAGGGCGGCAGCTCCGGCGCCTTCCGGGCGACGTAGCGGCGGACGGCCCGCGAGATGTCGATGGGCTTCTGGTCGCCGATCCGGAAGACGTCCACCATGGCCGCGGGCATCCCGTCGAAGCGGGCCGAGGTGTCCGTCTCTTCGAAGGTGTCCCGCACCCGGGCGATCTCGCCCAGGCGCACCCGGGTCCCGTCCGCCGCCTCCACCACCACGATGTCGGCGTAGCCCGGGGCGAAATCCCGCCGTTCCTTGGTCCGCAGCAGGATCTCGCCGCCCTCGGCCTTCACCACGCCGCCGGGGACGTCCAGGGAGGCCCGGCGGATCCGCTGGGCCACCTGCTCGAGGGTGAGGTTGTAGCGGCGCAGGTTCTCCTCCGGGATCTCCACGGCGATCTCGTAGGGCCGGACCCCGCCGAGGTCCACCTGGCTGATCTCCGGAAGGGCGAGGAGATCGTCCCGGATCCGCTCGGCCTGCTCCCTGAGGGTCCGCTCCGGAACGTCCCCGTAGACCACCACGGAGAGGACCTGGCGCCGGTTCACCACCTTGGCGATCACCGGCTCCTCCGCGTCCCGGGGGAAGGTGGTGATGCGGTCCACCTCGCTCTTGATGTCCTGGAGGATCCGGTCGGCGTCCTCCCCGGCGTGGATCTCGGCGACCACCGTGCCGAGGCCCTCGGCGGCCACGGCCTGGACCTCCTTGATGCCGTCCACCGCCCGGATGTTCTCCTCGATGGGAAGGATCACCCCCTCCTCCACGTCCGCGGGGGTGGCCCCGGGGTAGGCCACGGAGATCCGGATCCGGTCCAGGAGAACCTCGGGGAAGATCTCCTGCTTGATGGCGGTCCCCATGACCACGCCCCCCACCACGAAGACCATCATGAGGAGATTGGCGGCCACGGGGTTCCGGGCCATCCAGGCCATGGGACCCTTCACCGGCCGCCTCCCCCCGCCGCCAGGCGCAGCCGCATGCCGTCGGCGGCCCCCACGAGGGGGGTCACCACCACCCGGTCGCCGTCGTCGAGGCCCCCGGCCGCCAGGACCTCGTCGCCTTCGTAACGGGCCACCTGCAGCCGGCGGACCCTGAGCCGGCGGGCCCCGTCCATGATCCACACGGTCTCCCCCTCGTGGAGGACGCTCCTCGGCACGGCCACCACCCCCCGAAGGGACCGCCCCTCGATCTCCACCGCCACGAAGAGTCCCTCGGCGAGGTCGCCGGCCGGGCCGGGGTCGCCCGCCCGGCCCCCGTAGGGGTGGTCCACCCGGACCACCACCCGGGCCATGCGGCCCTTTGGGTCCACCTCGCCCAGGGCCCGCACCACCCGGCCCCGCCACGACAGGTCGACCCCCGCGGCCCGGTAGCGCACCCGGGCCGGGGAGCCGCCCTCGTCCGACCCCGCCGGGGGGAAGCGGATCCAGGCGAGTTCCGCCACCGGCAGCGGAACGACGATCTCGGCGGCGGCCGTCCCGGCGAGGACGGCCACCTGGGCGCCGGGGTTCACCACCTGGCCCACCTCCACCTGCTCGGAGCGAACCCGGCAGTCGAAGGGGGCCGAGACCCGGGTGCGGGCGAGATCCAGCTCGGCCTTTGCAAGATCGGCCTCGGCGGCGGCCACGGCGGCCCGGGCCTCCTCGAGCTGTGGGCCGTAGAGGACGAGCGGGCTCGGCGGCGGCGCCCCCTTGCCCTCGATCCGCTCCCATTCCTCCCGGGCCACCCGGGCCTTGCCCTCCACCTGGGCCAACTCCACCTTCGCCCGGGCCAGGGCCGCCCGGGCCTTGCGGACCGCGAGCCGGTAGTCCGCGTCCTCGATCCGGAAGAGGAGATCCCCGGCCCGGAAGAAGCCCCCCGCCACGAACCCGGGGGCCACCTCCACCACCTTGCCGCCCACCTGGGGCACGAGGGTCACCTCCCGGAGGGGCTGGACCGTGCCGGTGCCGAGGACCCGGGCCGTCCGGTCCACCCGGTGCACCTCGATGACCCGGACCAGGGCCCCGGCCGGGGGCGGGGCGGCCTTCCGCGGCGCGGGCCGCAGGACCTCGAGCCCCTTCATGGCGAGAGCCCCCGCGAGAATCACCGCCAGCGGCAGCCCCACGAGGAAGATGCGTCGCTTGGTCTTCATGGGCGGCCTCGCGAAAAGTGCTCGGAATGAAAGGCGAAGCCATGACGAGAACAGCCGAAGAAACGCCGCTGCGATGCGATTGCCGCCCAGCCGCCAGTTGTGGTGCCGGCTCGGGACGGCGGCCTCCTGCGGCGGGCGTTACTCTTCTTTGCGTGCCCAAAGAAAAGTAACCAAAAGAAAAGGCAGCCCACTGTGGCGCCCCGCCCCGGCCTGCTCCGCCAAGGCGGGGCGGGGCGGGGTCCCCTCGGCGTCTCGGCGGGGCCGGGCGCGACGAGGACTCGCCCCGCTCCGCGGGGCTCGAACAGTTCGTCGCGCTCCTTCCGGCCCCGCTGCCGACGCCTTCGGCACCACAGAGGGCGGGGGGCGGCGATGGCCCGAAAGGTCCTCTGCGTGGATGGCCAGGCAAGAGCCGCCGCGGCCCATGATCGGCCTCTTGTGCCGTCCCCCGGAACCTGCATGGCATGGCCCGGCAATAACATTCCGGCATCGGCACGGATGGCTGGGCCCTGGCCCCATGGGCGTTCGAAGATCCCGTGGGAAGGGGTGACACCGGAGGACGCCGCGGGGATGCGCGCGGCGCCCGGGGCACCGCCCCAGCCTGCGTATTTTTGTGACGCCATCTTCATCGGTATTCTCCATCGCCTTCGGTCCCCTGCGCCCGGGCCAGGGTCTCGTCCATCCAGTCGCCGCCGAGGGCCCGGACGAGGCCCAGCCGGGCGGAGAGCCACGCCCGGCGGGCGGCGGCGAGGTCCGACTCGGCGGCCAGCGCCGCCAGGCGCGCCTGCTGGAGGGAGAGCCAGTCGGAAAGGCCCGCCCGGTAGCGATTCGCCTCCCGGTCGGCCGCCAACCGGGCCGCGGCCCAGTCCCGCTCCGCCGCCGCCGCGTGTCCCGCCTCGGCCCGCTCCCGGGCCAGGGCGTCCTCCACCTCCCGGGCCGCCCGGAGGAGGGCCTCGCGGTAGGCCTCGAAGGCCTCCGCCACCGCCGCCCGCGAACGCGCCGCCTCGGCCCGCCGCCGCCCCCCGTCCACCAGGGGGAGGGCGAGGTCGGCGGCGAGGCGCCAGAAGGGGCCGGTCACCGCGCCGGCCCCGTAGTCCACCCGGCTCTCGCCCAGGGTCGCCAGGAGATTCACCGACGGGAACCGGTCGGCCACGGCGGCGCCGAGCTCGGCGTCCCGGGCCCGGATCCGGAGGAGCGCCGCCTCGATGTCCGGCCGCCGGACGAGGAGATCCGACGGGAGGCCCACGGCAGGAAGCGGCGGGGGGGCCGGGAGCGGCCCGCCGGGCAGGGCCTCGAGCTGTGCCGGGAACCGGCCGGTGAGCACCGCCAGGGCGTGCCGGGCCGCGGCGGACTCGGCCGCGAGGGCCGCGCGGGCCGTCTCCGCGGCGGCGAGGTCCCGCCGGGCCCGGTAGACCTCGCCCGCGTCCACGAGCCCCTCCCGGTAGCGCGCCTCCACGCGCCGGAGGATCTCCGCCGCCACCGCCGCCCGGCGCTCCGCCAGGGTGTGCCGGGCCGCCGTCTCCCGGGCCTCGAAGTAGAGGTCGGCCACCTGGTAGGTCAGGGAGAGGAAGAGGGCCTTGGCGTCCTCGCGGGCCGCCCCGGCCTCGAACCGGGCGGCCTTCCGGCGGTTGCGGAGCTTTCCCCAGAGATCCAGCTCGTAGCCCGCGGCCAGGGAATACCGGTAGTTGGTCCCGGTGGTGGGGCCGAAGAAGCCCGTCTGCTTGTCGCGGCTGAGCTCGCCGGAGGCGTCCAGGGTGGGCAAGAGGGGCGCCCCCGCGACGCGGAGACGGGCCTCGGCCTGCCGGAGCCGGGCCAGGGCCTGGCCCAGCCCCGGGTTGTGCCGCAGCGCCGCCGCCACCAGGGCGTCGAGGCTTGGATCGCCGAAGCGCTCCCACCAGCGGCCGATCCGGGCCGCCGTGGCGTTGGCGGCGGCGCCGGCCTCGGCGTAGGCCGCCGGGACGGCCACGGGGGCCCCGGGGACGCGGTCCCCGTAGCGGGCGCAGCCGGAGAGCCCCGCCACCGCCGCGAGGACGCAGAGGGCCGCCGCGCCCCGCCACCGGGCCGCGCCGTCCCCGGCCCTCATGCCGGCGCCTCCATCCCCGCGGCCGCGAAGTCGAGGAGGATCTCCACCAGCTCGTCCGCCCCGGTGGGCGGCCGGACCCCCTCCGGGACCAGGGGCAGCGTGGTCCAGGCGTGGAAGGTGATGTTCATGGCCCCCAGGAAGAAGAGGATCCGCCAGTAGAGGACCCCCGGCGGCAGGTGCGGCAGGGCCTCGGACAGCGCCGAGAAGACCTGCCGGTGGAGCGGCGCCACCAGGCGGCGGAAGGTGTCGCGGACCGTGGGGTCGGGGTCCGCGTGGGCCCGCCCCACCAGCGCCACGAAGTGCCGCGCCCCGGGCTCCGACGCCATGAACCGGAGGGTCGGCACGAGGACGGCCCGGAGGATCTCGCGGGGCCGGGGCCGGTGCCCGCGCGCCCGGGCCGCCGCCACCGCCTCGGCCACCCCCCGGGACCGGGCCCGGTTGAGCGGCACCAGGCGCCGTTCGAGGACCGCCACCATGAGGGCCTCCTTGGAGCCGAAGTGGTAGTTCACGGCGGCGAGGTTCACCCCGGCGGCCCCCGTGATGGCCCGGAGCGAGGTGCCGTGGTAGCCGTCGCGGGCGAAGAGCCGCTCGGCGGCGTCCAAGAGACGGGTCTTGGTGTCGGGTTCGGTCACGGGCCCTCCCCGCCCCCCGCCGTGGCCGGGCAGGGGGCGGCGTTTTTATACATGCATTTTAAACAAACGATTGAATAAGTCAAGGGCGATGGCAGGGCCTTGTCAAAAGGGCGTGGATGGCCCGGCGGGGGCGCCCAACGTGCGGCCCGGGAAGGGGGCGGCGGGCCTCAGGCGGGGCGCCAGCGGTCGAGGAGCCGGAGGGCCCCCACGGCATGGCGGGTGGCGTCGAGGAAGGCCGCCGCCCCGTGGATGCGGGCGAATCCGCCGGCGCCGGTGCGGCAGGCGAGGACGTAGGTCCGGGCGGCCGCCAGGTCGCGGGGCACGGCCCCGAGCATCGCCAGTACGCGGAGGGCCGTGTGGCAGTGTTCCACGAAGGAGGTCGTCCCCGGCCGGCACCCGAAGCCCCCGTCGCCGTTCTGGCAGGCCCGGACCCAGGCCGCCGCGCCGGCGGCCCATCCGGGGGCCTCCCCCGCCGCCCGGGCGAGCACCAGCGCCATCCATACCTCGCGCACCACGGGGGGCCGCCGCGCCGGGGCCGGCGCCCCCGCCGGGCCGGCCGCGACGCACCCCGCCTCCCGGAGCCGGTGGCGCCAGAAGCGGGCCTCAAGGGTGTCCCGCCCCCCCACCCCCGGGGCGGGCCCGGCCGCCGGCACCCCCACCCGCCGGGCGCTCCAGCACAGGTGGTACAGCGTGCGGGGGTCGCGCCCCGGCACCCCGAGCTCCCCGGCGATCCATTCCCGGAGGCCGGCATCCGGGGGCGGGACGGCCGCCCCCGCCGCCTCCAGGGCCTCCAGGGTCCGGAGGGCGTGATAGGTGTCCTCCGCCGTGGCGGGCAGGAGCGGGGTGGCGGCGTAGCCCCCGGCCGCCTTCCGCCGCGCCGCCACGAAACGAAGCACGCCGTCGGCGATCTCATCCCAGGGGGGCCGCATCTGCCGCCTCCTTCCCGCCGCCGGGCCGCCCCCCGGCCTCCCCCGCCGCGCCGTCGAGGATCCAGGCCCGGTACCTCTCCCCCAGGGCGGCCCAGGAAAAGGGTTCCGTGAGGGCGCGGGCCCGCTCCGCGCCGAGCCCCGGGCACCCCTCCCGCAGAAGGGCCTCGAGCCGCGCCTCGAGCGTCCCCTCCTCGTAGAGGAACTCGCCGGGGAAGAGTTCCGGGTACGCGAGCCGCCGGGGGAGCAGCGGCCGGCATCCCGCCCGGACCGCCTCGAGGACGGCGATCCCGAAGAACTCGTGCCGCGCCGTGGAGACCGCCACGTCGCCCCGGCGCAGCCAGGCCGCGTAGGAGGCCCGGTCCGGGGCCGTCCCGAAGTGGAGGATCCGGTGGCCCAGCCGCCGCCGGGCGGCCCGGAAGACGGCCGGCTGCCGCTCGAAGGACTGCCCGAGCACCACGAGCCGGAAGGGCACACCCCGCCGGTCGAGCCGGAAGAGGACCTCGAAGAAGGTCTCCGGGTCCTTGTCGTGCTCCCACCGGTGGTTCCAGACCACCACCGGCGCCCCCCCGTCGCGGGGCGGCCGCGGGGCCCGGTCGATGTCGGCGAAGTCCACCCCGGGGGGCAGCACCGTGCTCCGGGCACGGATCCGGCCGGCCGGGTCGTCGAGGGCGAGGTCCCGGGGCACGCGGAGGAGGCGCCGGGCCCCCTCGAGGAAGGTTGCGAGGTTGTGGGCGGAGTTGAAGGCCAGCCGGTCGGCGGCCAGGGCCGTGGTGAGGTTCGTGAGGGCGAAGTGGAAGTCCCGCTCGTCCTCCGCCTGCACCGGGTAGGCGAACTGGTTCTCGTGGAAGTAGGCGAGGAGCGGCACGCACCGGGTCCAGGCCGGGGCGAGCCCCCGGAAGGCCGCGGCGTCCAGGTAGGTGGAAGAGAGGACCCGGTCGAACCGGTCCCGGCACCCGGCCAGGCGCTCGGCGAAGAAGGGCGCCGCAAGGCGCATCCGCCACTTCCACTGCCGGGCCGGGAGCCCCATCACGGTCCACTCGGCGGCAACCGCCCGCTGGAGCCCCCGGAGAAAGGCCGCGTGGGAGCCGCCGAGGTAGGGTTCTATGACCAGGATCCGGGGGGTCCGCATGTTTCACCGGCTTGCCCGGCGGGCCGCCCTCCGCGTAAGGTGGAGCGACACCGGGCGGCGGCCGCCGCCCCGAGAATAAGGAGGCGACGTCGTGTGGCAGAGTCTCTTCGGCCTCTTGGTGCTCACCGGCCTGGCCTGGGCCCTGGGCGAAGACCGGCGCCGGTTCCCCTTCCGGGTGGCGGGGGCGGGGCTCGGGCTCCAGCTGCTCCTTGCTATTCTGCTGCTCAAGCTCCCCCCGTGCAAGGCCGTCTTCCTGGGCCTCAACCGCCTCGTGACCGCCCTGGGAGACGCCACCCAGGCCGGCACCGCCTTCGTCTTCGGCTACCTCGGCGGCGGGCCGCCGCCCTTCCCGGTCACGGTGCCGGAGGCCACCTACGTCCTGGCCTTCCGCGCCCTCCCCCTGGTCCTCGTGATGAGCGCCCTGTCCGCCCTGCTCTTCCACTGGCGCATCCTTCCCGCGGTGGTCCGGGCCTTCGCCCGGCTGCTCCAGCGGGGGCTCGGCGTCGGCGGTGCCGTGGGGGTCGCCGCCGCGGCCAACGTCTTCGTGGGGATGGTGGAGGCCCCGATCCTGGTCCGGCCCTACCTGGCCCGGCTCACCCGGGGCGAACTCTTCACGGTGATGACCTGCGGCATGGCCACCATCGCGGGAACGGTCATGGTGCTCTACGCCGAGATCCTCCGGGGGGTGCTCCCGGACGCCATGGGCCACATCCTCACCGCTTCCCTCATCAGCGCCCCGGCCGCCGTGACCGTGGCCCGGATCATGGTGCCGGAGGCGGCACCGCCCACCGGCGGCGGCGACGTCCCGCCCTCGGAGGCCGCCGGGGCCATGGACGCCGTCGCCCGCGGCACGGTCCAGGGCGCGGCCCTCCTCCTGAACATCGTGGCCATGCTGGTGGTCTTCGTGGCCCTGGTGCACCTGGCCAACCAGGCCCTCGCCCTCCTGCCCCGGCCGGGCGGCGGCCCGTTCACCCTCCAGGGGCTCCTCGGCCGGGCCATGGCCCCGGTGGCCTGGCTCACCGGCATCCCCTGGCGGGAGGCGCAGGCGGCCGGCGCCCTCCTCGGCACCAAGACCGTCCTGAACGAGTTCCTGGCCTACCTCGACCTGGCCCGCCTGCCGGGCGCCGCGCTCTCGCCCCGCAGCCGGATCATCCTGACCTATGCCCTCTGCGGCTTCGCCAACCCCGGCAGCCTCGGCATCCTCATCGGCGGCCTGGCCACCATGGTCCCCGAACGGCGCGGGGAGATCGTGGCCCTGGGGCCGAAGTGCCTGGTCTCCGGCACCCTGGCCACTTGCATGACCGGGGCGGTGGTGGGCATACTGGTCTAGGACACGGCCCGGGAAGACCCCGGCAGGGAGGAGACCATGGCCATCCTCACCGACGACGCGGACATCCGGCGGCTCCTCCAGGCGGCGCGGGTCATCGCGGTGGTGGGCGTCTCCACCAACCCCGAGCGCACCAGCCACGACATCGCCCGGCGGGTTCTGGACGCCGGCCGGTGGCGGGTGCACCTGGTCAACCCCGTCTACGCCGGCCGGGAACTCTTCGGGCGGCCCATCCTCGCCTCCCTGGCCGAGGTCCCGGAACCGGTGGACATCGTGGACGTCTTCCGACGGCCCGATGCGGTGGAGCCCATCGTGAAAGACGCCCTGGCCGCGGGGGCCCGGGCGGTCTGGTTCCAGCCCGGGACGGAGAACCCGGAGGTGATCCGGCGCTACGCCGACCGGCTGGACCTCGTCACCGGCGCCTGCCTCGGCGTCATGGCCGGCCGGGCCGCCGGGCCGGGGGCGCCGTGAAGGCCCTCGTCCTCACCGCCGCCGGGTTCGAGGACACGGAGCTCCTCTGCCCCCTCTACCGCCTCCGGGAGGCGGGGCTCCAGGTGGACGTGGCCGCGCCGGAATGGGGGGCGGTGCGGGGCCTGCACGGCTACTCGGTGACCGCCAACCTCACCCTCGACGACGTTCCGCCCGCCGGGCACGAGCTCCTGGTGGTCCCCGGCGGCACGGCGCCGGCGGCCCTCCGGACGCTGCCTCGGGCCCTGGACCTCGTCCGGGCCCAGGCCGCCGCCGGGCGGCCCCTGGCCGCCATCTGTCACGGCCCGCAGCTCCTGGCGGCGGCGGGGCTCTTGGCCGGGCGCCGGGTGACGGGCCACCCGAAGATCTCCCGGGAGCTCATCGCCGCCGGCGCCCGGTACGAGGACGCCCCCGTGGTGGTGGACGGCGTCTTCATCACCTCGCGGCGGCCGCCGGACCTCCCCGCCTTCATGGCCGCCATAGGAAAGGCCCTGTCCGCCTGGTGACGGACAGGGCCATCTGCCTCGAAAGGAGCGGGACCCGCCGGGCCCCGTCAGCAGGCTCACCCGCCGCCGCGGTTCAGGTTGAGCACCCGGAGCAGATCCGTGGCGGTGGCCATCCGGACCTCGGCCACCCGCCCCTTCAGGGTGAGGGACTTGCCGGCGGCGGGATGGTTGAAGTCGGCCACCACGGAATCGGCGCGGACCTCGCGGGCCACGAAACGGACCTTGCGCCCGTCGGCGGTGACCTCCTCGTAGACCTCCCCCTCCCGGATGGCCTCCGGGCGACGGAAGGTGGACAGCGGCACCTCGTTGACCAGGTTGCCGTCGTAGTTGCCGAAGGCCTGCTCGGGGGGGATGGTGACCTCCACCTCGTCCTCCGGCTCGCGGCCATGGAGGACCTTCTCGAGGGCGGGGAGGATGGGTTCGCGCCCGTAGACGAACTGAACCCGGTAGGGCCGGGTCAGTTCCTCGGGCGTTTCCCCCCCGTTGACCGAGAGGGTATAGTGCAACGTGACGACGGTGTCGGGGGTGATCTTCATGTCGCTCGGATGACCTCGTTGATCCTTCTTCGTGGATACCGGCGTATGCCGTTTTTTATTCAACAATCATTATAGCTTTTCCTCTAACGTTTTGCAAAAGGCCGTGGATACGTCCAGCCGACCACCGCTCAAGGTCTATGCCGTCACCGGGGGCCTTGCGGCCGGGAAGAGCACCCTCGCCGCGGCCCTGGCCGCGGAGGGAATCCCCGTGGTGGACACCGACGAGCTGGCCCGGGCGGCCGTCGCCCCGGGGGCCCCGGGCCACGCCGCCGTGGTCCGCGCCTTCGGCGAAGAAGTGCTCGCCCCGGACGGCTCCCTCGACCGGAACCGGCTGCGGCGCCTCGTCCTGGACGACCCAGGGGCGCGGAGCCGGCTCGAGGCCATCGTCCACCCCGAGGTGCGGGACCGGCTCGAACGGCGGCTCGAGGCCCTGGCCGCCCGGGGCCACCGGGTCGCCGTGGTGGAGGTGCCCCTCCTCTACGAGGCCGGATGGGAAGACCGTTTCGACGGGGTCATCGCGGTGACGGCCCCGGACGACGTGCGGGAGGCCCGCCTCGCCCGCCGCCACCGGATCCCGCCCGGGGAGGCCCGGCGCTGGCTCCGCGCCCAGATGCCCCAGGAGGAGAAGGCCCGCCGGGCGGACCTGGTGGTCCGCAACCACGGAGACGCGGCGGACCTGGCCCGCCAGGCCCGACACCTGGCCGCGGCGCTCAAGGCCGGCGGCCTGGATGAAACCAGCCCGGGGCCGCCGGGCCGTCGATCAACTCCCAGATCTACGCGATAAGGCGGCACCTACCTTGACGCACCTGCCGCCGTGTGTGCCGGGGGCGTGGCGACCGGGAAGACGAGCC